>SKHS01000049.1 GCA_007116835.1 Halomonas sp. | reverse complement strand
TGGCCGAGTGCTTAAACAGCGCCTCTTCCACTTCACGGCTGGCGACCAGTACTCCCCCCGTGTTGATAACGTCTTTAATCCGGTCCACAACATATAAGTAGCCAGCTTCATCGAAGTAACCCACATCGCCAGAATGGAACCAGCCGCCCTGGAACGCTTCAGCGGTCATCTCAGGCTTATCCCAGTAGCCCGTCATTAGCTGCGGCGAACGGTGAACAATCTCACCGTGCTCTCCAGGGGCAACGTCGTTCATTTCCAAATCAACAATGCGCGTTTCTACCGTGAGTATCGGCCGTCCCGCCGATGCGGGACGTTCAGCATGCTCTTCTGGGCGTAACACCGTTGCCAAAGGAGCAATTTCACTCTGCCCATAGCAGTTATATAAACCCACGCCTAAGAAACGCTGCTGCATCTCTTCCAAAACAGGCACCGGCATGATTGAAGCGCCGTAGTACGCTTTCTTGAGCGTAGTCAGGTCGAACTGATCAAAGTCAGCGTGGCGCAGCAAGCTAATCCATACCGTGGGTGGTGCAAAAAACGATACGATTTTTTGTTCGGCAATGGCCGCGAGGCAGCTATCTGGCAACGGCGCTTCCAGCAGGTGAACGGGAGCACCCAGTAGCAGAGCGGGCATTAAAAAAACATGCATTTGTGCAGAGTGGTAAAGCGGAAGAGCAGCCAACATGGCATCGCCTCCCTTGATATCCAACTCCACCATACAGGCCATATATTCTGCCATCAGCGCTTGATGGCTCATCATGGCGGCTTTAGGTGCTGCCGTTGTGCCAGAGGTATAAAGCAGCTGTGCAAGGCTGCTTCCCCCTAGAGCAACCGTTGGCTCACTTGTTGATGGCGAAGAACGTACACAAGTCAAAACATCGAAACTGCCTGATTGACTGTCTTGTTGATCAGCATGCAGGGTTCCATTGACCGTTAATGCTAATCCTTGGGTTGCCTCCTGTACTTTACCGGCGAATGCGATATCGCTTAGCAGCCCTTTCGCCCCAGACTGCTCAAGGATATAGCGCAGCTCGTCGCTACTCAGCGCGAAATTAATAGGCACATGTACTAAGCCTGCTTTAGTGGCGGCAAGCCAGGCGATGACATAAGCATCTGAGTTTTTACCGTATACCGCCAACCGGTCTCCAGGCGAAAGACCCGCCGCTAACAAGCCGTTGGCCACTCGGTTAGCAGCGCCATTAAGCGACTGATAGCTCCATGTTCGCTCACCAAACGTTAGCGCAAGCTGGTCAGAATATTTGCGGGCACTGCGATTTAACGCAGCGCCAATCGTATTACGATGAATGGTAGATATGTGTTCCATGCCAAGTCCTTATTGTTATGTTTGTTGATAAGGCGTCAGCGTTTTATCCCTGGTTAACGAGTGGGCAGACGCTTTCAGACAGTGGCCGGAACGCTTCTTCGGCGGGAATAGTGCGCACAATTCTGAAAAGATCATCTTCATCAACCGCTTCTTCTGGTGTTTTCACTTCCACGAGGTACATGTCATGCACCATACGACCGTCTTCGCGGATGTAGCCGCCCGTTGCAAAAATATCGTTAATGGGGGTATCGGCCATCTGCTGACGAACCGTTTGCGTATCGTCTGTTCCGGTTGCCTCAATGGCTTCTAGGTAGTGGCGGGTACTGGAATAAAGACCTGCGTGTACCATGGTAGGCATGCTGCCGGTACGCTCACGGAAGCGCTCTGCCCACGCACGGGTCTCATCATTTAAGTCGTAATACCATGCTTTGGTGAACTGCAGCCCTTGGGCATTTTCGAGACCAATGCTGCGTATATCAGTGCTGAACAGCACCATGCCCGCTAGAATCTGACCCGCTTGGGTAATACCGAACTCGCCAGCCGTTTGTACAGCATTGATGGTGTCCCCACCGGCATTATTGAGGGCAATTACATCAGCACCCGATGCCTGGGCTTGCAGCATGAAGGAGGAGAAATCATTGTTCGGGAAGGGGTGGCGCGCGCTACCGACTATCGTTCCACCATGTTCAGTGACTACCCGCTCGACATCCGCTTCAAGTGCATGACCAAACGAGTAATCGGCACTGAGTAGATACCAGTTTTTGTAGCCTTCCTGCGTGATGGCCTTGGCCGTACCGTTAGACATCGCCCAGGTGTCATAAACCCAGTGAATATGATTAGGAGAGCAGTGTTCGTTAGTGACGCTAGACGAAACAGCGCCATTCACCAAGCCAAGTTTATCCGCATCTTCCAACAAGCCTACGGCTGCCAAGGTGACCGATGACGCCACTAACCCCGTGACCATGTCGACGTTACGCTCATCAATCCACTCACGCACAACGCTTGAGCCAACATCTGGGCTGTTACGATCATCCGCACTAAAGAGCACCACCTCGGCACCGTGTACGCTGCCGCCCATATCTTCAATCGCCATTTCAATGGCGTCTTGTCCTAGCGGGCCTATCGGGTCGCGATAAACACCTGACATATCAGCTAGATAGCCAATACGAATTTGATTATCTGAAATGCCTTCATTGGCGGCTAACGTGGGAGCATAGCCCGCAGTGATAACCGCTGCCGATAACGCAGAGATAGCGAAGCGACGTGATAGTTGCATGATTTTTACCTGTCTATTGTTGTTATTGAAAAAGCCTGATGCGCGCTTTATCGCATAGCCCTTTGGCATGTTAAGAGTAAAAATCGATGCTCTGTTTACCTATCGAGCCAGATTTTTTGCAATTCGTGCCATTCGCACTCGATAACTGTTACAGGCCAGCACATTGGTTGTTGTTACTCGCCGGCGTTACAATGGCGCCTCGTGGCAAGCAATATGGGTGGCTATTACGACATGGGAAGCTATTACTGAATAGTTATAGCAATAGCTATGCGTGACTTGTGACTGAATGTACGGCTATTTGTGGGAGTATAAGTGTGGCGATAAGTGACGTGGATAATGCTTTACCTGAGGCGCTGCAATTTCGCCCTGACACAGCGCTAGTTGATATTGGCGCTAACCTGACCCACGATAGTTTTCAGCGCGATCTTAGTGATGTCATTGCTAGAGCGAAAATGGCTAATGTGACCACCCTAATCGTAACAGGGACCGATATCGCACACGCTGAGCAGGCCGTTAAGATGGCTCAGCAAACCTCTGGAATATACGCCACTGCGGGGGTTCACCCTCACGATGCTAGCGGGTGGAATAGCGATGTAGCGAACCAGTTGAAAGCACTGCACCAACAACCTGAAGTGGTTGCCGTGGGCGAGTGTGGGCTGGATTTTAATCGCAACTTCTCGACACCCGCTGAGCAAGAACGAGCGTTTGAAGCTCAGCTGGCGCTCGCCGTTGAAAGTGGCTTGCCGCTCTTTTTACATGAGCGGGACGCTGGACAGCGAATGCGTGAGATACTACATAGTTGGCGCGATGATATCAGCGAAGCCGTTATTCACTGCTTCACCGCTGACCGAGAGACACTCCACGGCTATCTTGATTTAGATCTTCATATTGGTTTAACCGGCTGGATTTGTGATGAGCGCAGAGGCCACCACCTTCGCTCAATCGTGAAGGATATTCCCTTAGAAAGGCTCATGGTGGAAACCGACTGCCCCTACTTACTACCCCGCAACCTTCCAGCAAAGCTGAAAGGGCGCCGTCACGAGCCAGCCTTGCTACCATGGATTGTAAGAGAGATTGCCCAGTGGCATAACGTGACTGAAACCGAGCTGGGGGCCGCAACCACTCGCACTGCCCAGCGTTTTTTTCGCCTTGATGCGGAAACTTAAAAGGAGCACAGCGTGGCTGATTACCCAGGATTTATTGCCATTGAGACGGGCGAAGAAGACGGCTTGCCGCTGGCTATTGCCTGGTCGTTACCGGATGGGCGTATTAAGCAGACCCTTATTCAACCTGACGATAGCTGGATCACTGAAGATACCAACGTGATGGGGTCTTACAGTATTGAAGAGCTGGAAAGTCTGGGCGTCAGCCCTTTGGATGTCATACGTGAATTAGAAACCGATCACTTTTCAGCTACGTTGTACACTAGCGATAATGGTGAGGATGAAGCAGCGCTAGCCCGCCTGTTTGACACCTATGGTCTCGATCCTTTTGTAGAATTAGCACCAGCTCCTGTGCTTTATGACGCCATCAGTGCAAATGATTGGCATCGTCTGCGTAGCGATACGTTTAACGATTTAGGATTTGAGCCAATGCGTCCTGAACACGAAATCGAAGTCATGCTGACGCTACACAAACAGCTTACCGAAAAGGACTAAACCGTTTCAAGCGATGCAACATCGAGTGCCAACCCCCCCTGTTGAATGGCTTGAGCTAAGGTATCCTGGTGCTGATAATAGCGTGTCAACGCCACCAAGAAGGCGTTGGCACGCAGCGGAAGCCCGTTTTCCATGTAGTGGGCTGCCCTGACAGCAACACTACTGGCAAACGCCTCGCGATCCACCTCAACGTTCCCGCCTAAGTTATCTACACTTACGTGGAACGTGCGCCCGCAGGCGTGGGTAAAAAGCTGTTCGAGTGCCTGTGGCGCAATTTCCGCTTTTTCGAAGGCGCGTTGCTGCTGAGCGTCGCGTCCATCAGGCAGGTACCAGTAACCGTAGTCTTCCAACTGTCGGCGCTTCTCTCCAGCAATGCACCAGTGGCTGATCTCATGCAGTGCGCTGGCGAAAAAACCGCGCGCAAAAATCACTTGATGATATGGCGTATCAACGGTTCTAGGGCAATAAACAGGCTCGTCTTTGCCCCTGATCAAACGTGTCTGGTAATGCTCAAAAAACACACCATCAAATAGCGCCGTAATATCATTAAGCGTCCAGCGCTGCTGTTTATTTTTTACCATAGAGCCACGTCACCAACTGTTTCACATAATCTATTGATGGGTAATGCCGAATCCTCACAGTATACCCGTAGCGCACCTGCGAACCAAAGAATAGCCTGCTTACTAAATGGCTACCGACACAACAGTAACTCCTGCTATTCTAAAGGCTTTTCTCAGGTCTCTTTGCTGAATAGGAACCACACCTTGGGCGGCTTTACTAGCAATATCAAAACCATTTATTGGCCAGAAACACGTACGCTGATGGCGTTAGCGCTTCCCATTTGCGGCGCGCAGCTAGCCCAAGCGGGCATGAGCGTTGTCGATGTCATCATGACCGGGCGACACAACGCCACTGACCTCGCCGCGGTCTCAGTTGGTTCAAGCCTGTGGATGCCGCTGATGCTGTTTATGACCGGCACGCTAATGGGCCTTACCCCTATCGTGGCACACTTGTTGGGCGGCAAGCGCAACACCGATATTCGCCCTGCAGTTCACCAAGCATTGTGGGTCGCCTTAGTGCTTGGGTGTATTGCTGCTGCGTTACTGTGGACAGTCGTTACGCCCATTTTCGAGCTTATGAAGGTGCCGCCTGCTGTCGCACGCGAGTCTGCTGCCTACCTATCTGCCGTCGCCTTTGGTATGCCAGGAATTGCTCTGTTTCAGGCGCTTAGAGCCTTCTCAGATGGTATGAACCACACCCGCCCCGCCTTATGGATAAGCTTAGTAGGGCTAGCCGTTAATATTCCTAGCAATTATTTGCTGATCTACGGCGGTGACGGGCTCGTCAACTTATTTGGCGCGGCTATTGTACCCAGCGGTCTCCAACAACTACCCGCATTAGGCGCGTTCGGCTGTGGCATAGCCACTGCACTATCAATGTGGACAATGGCCGTTGCGATGGCGCTCTATACCCGCAAAGGGCGTACCTATCGTAGCGTTTCCCTTTGGCAAAAATTAACGCCACCAAAGCTATCTGGCATTCGCGAACTTGTGGTTGTTGGCGTACCCATCGGGGTGGCCATTTTTGTCGAAGTGACGCTATTTACGTTAATAGCGCTGTTTATTGCCAGTTTTGGAGAAGTCACGGTAGGGGCTCACCAAATTGCACTCAGCTTCACGACGATTCTGTTTATGTTGCCCATGTCATTAAGCATGGCACTGACCGTACGCGTGGGTAATACATTGGGCCAACAGCGTTTCGCCATGGCACGCACCGTGGCTTGGAATGGTATTGTGATCAGCGTTATCGTTGCCGTGTTCAACAGCACACTGCTTTGGTTTACAGCGGTGCCGGTGATTTCGCTGTATACCTCTAATGCTGACATTCAAGCCCTGGCGCTCACTATTATTTCTCTAGCGGTGCTTTTCCAGCTGTCTGATTCACTTCAAGTCAACTTAGCGGGTGCGTTACGGGGTTATAAAGACACGCGCATTGTGATGGTTATTACGGTGCTTTCTTACTGGATTGTTGGTTTAGGGGGGGGCCACTGGCTGGGAACCCATGGGATTGGTAACCTGTCACAACCCATGGGTGTACACGGTTACTGGATAGGCCTGATTGCTGGACTCAGCACGGCCGCACTATTACTTGCTTGGCGCTTAACGCGGATCAGTCAACAGGAGTAATCGATGACGCCCTACGCACGATCAGGTTTGTGGCTACTGACAACGACAAGCTTGCTTCTCGCTGGCTGTGGCAACGGGAATGTAGAACACTCATGGACGGATTATCATCGTCAGTTAGCAGATGATCTCTCTATTGCTGCTATTGAGCATAGCGCTCCCCCTAACATCGGCGCCTTTCCTGAACGTCGGCAGCGCATAATCGACATCCCAGAAACCCGTGAGGGCATGTTAAACATCTATGCGCTGCGCGAGTGCCAAATAACCTCATTGGTCGCAGCACGTAACAATCAGCTAGGGCGCGTCGCGCCCCCTAGTCAACACTGGCTTTATGAACGCACGCTATGGCAGCGCTTAAACACCTGCTGGAACAGCGATATCCCTGATGGATTAAGCGACGACAACAAGGCTCGCCTTGCCCAGCTCACTGAGCTTAAAACTGCTCAGTTGCCCGCCGTCAGTTGGAATGCTGTTTTCGAATCAGAAGAGTGGGAAAAAAGTTTCTCCAGGGCCAGTAGCCCGTTAGACAGCACTGAACTGCCTGACATTGATGATCACCTAGCCGCCGTGGCGTATCTTGAACAAATGGTGATACATCAGTTTAGCAACGACTGGCAGCAAGATTCCGCGACGCTTGAAAATCACCTAAAGACACTACAAGAGCGCCCTTTGACCGCTGAAGTACTCAGAACAGTGCTACTTGCTCACCAGCGCCTAACAGAAGCCAACGACGCACTCGCGTCCAAGCAACCTGACGCAGCGGTCTGCTTACAAAACAGTGTTCCCTCATGGCTAAACGACGTTGAACAGCTTTCTCAACAATGGCTAACAGCCATTAACCAGCTTATTGACGTTCATACCGTTACACCACCAACTGCGGTGGAAAACTACCAAAACACCTGGCTCTCGATGAGTAACCCCGACGCTCCCTGGCAACAATTTCAGCAAGTTAAAGCTGAACACTTGACACTAAGGGAGCGATTTAAGCGCTGCTCTCCAAATTAAAAGCAGCACACCCTCTTAACCTTCTGCGCAACCTGTGCTATTGGTGGAGTAAGTGGTAGATGTGCAATCGCTATCTACCGATGTCGTGACCACGCAGCACAAGGAGGGACATTATGGGCGCATCTCTGTCACCCCGCTCTGCCCAGGTCATCGACCTGGAAACCGTGCGTCAGCGTCAGCAGGCGCAAAAATGTTTAGTTCGTTTAGCCCCGGAGCTAGACGGATTAGAGATGGTCTACCAGCTCGCTGCGAGTCCCGACACGTATTACGGCCTACCTATTTTGGCCTGGGGGCTACAAGAAGACGGCAACGTTATTGGGCTTGTGCCATGGATGGAGACGCTGACTCCGTGTCATGAACTTAATAGCCATGAAAGTGGCCAGTTCATTGGCTACCGCGATCCAGAAACGGAAGAAATATTCGACCTTCCGCCCGATCATAAATACGACGAACTCACCGCCTCAGCCAGCTATTTCGAATACGAACCATCTGGAGAAGTCACGCTTATTC
The DNA here is from genome assembly GCA_007116835.1 of Halomonas sp. Taxonomy (GTDB): domain Bacteria; phylum Pseudomonadota; class Gammaproteobacteria; order Pseudomonadales; family Halomonadaceae; genus Vreelandella. Next base: position 117 of record SKHS01000049.1, on the reverse strand, counting down.
AGCAGCTTCCCGACACACTCGGCACGCATGCGCTATGTATGAACCACCCCAACGCACCTTGGAACATGAAGCCGGTTTACGGCTGGCGTCTCTATAGCAATGGAAGTATCGAAGCAC
>SKHS01000195.1 GCA_007116835.1 Halomonas sp. | reverse complement strand
GGCGCTTGGCTTTTTCGATGACCATTTCAGCAACCTGCACGTGGCGGGCGGGCGGCTCATCGAAGGTAGAGGCAACCACTTCACCACGCACGGTGCGCGACATTTCGGTGACTTCCTCAGGGCGCTCGTCGATCAGCAATACGATCAGGTGGCACTCAGGGTTATTGCGCGTAATGGACGTTGCAATGTTCTGCAGCATGAGTGTCTTACCCGCTTTCGGCGGCGACACCAATAGCCCACGCTGACCTTTACCAATCGGCGCCGTTAGATCGATGATCCGCGCGGTAAGATCTTCGGTGGAGCCGTTACCGATCTCCATGCGCATCCGATCATCCGGGAATAGCGGCGTTAAGTTCTCAAAGAGAATCTTATGCTTGGCATTTTCCGGACGGTCAAAGTTTATCTGGCTAACTTTGAGCAGGGCAAAGTAACGCTCGCCTTCTTTGGGCGGGCGAATTTTGCCAGAAATGGAATCACCTTTACGCAGATTGAAACGACGAATCTGCGACGGCGATACGTAGATATCGTCCGGTCCGGCGAGGTACGAGCTGTCTGCGCTACGCAGGAAGCCGAAGCCATCCTGAAGAATTTCCAGCACACCGTCGCCATAAATATCCTCACCGCTTTTTGCATGCTTTTTGAGGATGGCGAAAATGATGTCCTGCTTGCGCGAACGGGCTAAGTTGTCGATACCCATCTCGCGGGCGATATCGAGCAGCTCGGGAACGGTTTTTTGCTTGAGTTCAGTGAGATTCATCGGTGTGTTAGAAAGTTGCTCATGAAAGCTAGGCGACAAGCGCCGGGAATAAGACAGGAGGCGTGGCCTAAGTAGTAGGGCTAAGCGCCAAGTGATGCGTTCAGATCCCCCTCTAGACACACACTCAGATACTGCTTGTTTGGCAGTCATTTACTGTATGCCTGAGAAGTCACAACGGCATCAGTGGCTGCTTAACGTGAGGGTGCTAAAAAACTAGTTAATCTGATCGGCACAGGAGAGTGCTGTTTCAGTGGGTTATCTGACGACTTGGACATCTGGCTGATGCCATTTGGATACGTACTGCTCGGAATACCCGAGTAACACGCCTGTTTAATAGACAAACAGGCCAACTCGGATCAAGCCAGTAGTTCGATGGTAGTCAAGGCCCGCGATAAACGCAAGCCTTTGACAATTGACAATACTAATGAGGCACCGCAACCTTGGCATAGTCACTAGGAAGGAAAGCCCATGCCCAAGGATATCTCGTCCCCCATTACGACGCCATCGACTGAACAGGATCCTATAGAGCCGCAGCGCTTAGCAGCCATCGACCTAGGCTCAAATAGCTTTCACCTGCTAGTCGCCAACTACCAAAATGAGCGCCTTCAGGTCGTTGCAAGGATGGGTGAAAAGGTTCAGCTAGCCGCTGGACTAGATGAGAGTGGTTGTTTAAGCGAAGCGGCTATGCAGCGAGCGCTCGACTGCCTGGGACGTTTTGCCCCCTTTCTCACCGACATAGAAGGTGCCAACCTACGGATTGTTGGCACCAATGCGCTGCGCGATGCCTATAACAGCCAGGCGTTTATCGAGCGCGCCGAGGCTCAGCTAGGCCATGCCATCGAAATTATTGCGGGTCGTGAAGAGGCCCGCCTGATCTATTTAGGAGCCGCCCACGCGTTAGCTGAAAATGGCCGCCGTTTAATTGTCGATATCGGGGGGGGGTCGACCGAGTTCATTATTGGTGAAGCCTTTGAGCCTAAAGCGCTTGAGAGCCTGCGTATGGGGTGTGTGACCTTTAGCAGCCGCTTCTTTCGTGACGGCGAGCTCAGTGAAAAACGCATGCGCCGCGCAGAGCTTGCCGCGCTTTCAGAGCTAGCCAATATTCAGCGTCCCTACCAACGCCTTGCCTGGGACGATCCAGTGGGTTCAAGCGGCACCATTAAAGCTGCCGCTAGCGTGCTATATGCCTATGGCGATAGCCCCCAGGAAGGTGTGATTACCCGCAGTGGTTTGAAGAAATTGCGCGAGCGCCTGTTGAAGTGCAAACACCTGGATAAAGTTGAGCTTGACGGCCTAAAACCCGACCGAGCAAAAGTTTTTCCGGCAGGCATTGCCATTTTGAACGCCATTTTTGAAGCCTTTAATCTTTCCCAAATGCGCTTTGCTGATGGAGCGCTGCGCGAAGGGGTACTGTATGACATGGCGGGGCGCAACAGCGCAGAGGACACCCGCTCGAAAAGCGTGGATGCACTAAAGCGGATTTACGATGCTGATTCCCGGCAAGCGGAAAACGTCGCCGATACCGCTCTTCGCTTATTTAATGACGTCAAAAAGGCATGGGGGCTAACCAAGACCCAAGGCCACTACCTTACTTGGGCAAGCCATGTTCATGAAATTGGTTTGGCTATCTCCCACAGCCAGTTCCACCGTCACGGCGCTTACTTGTTAGAGCACTCTGACTTGGCAGGATTTTCGCGCCCAGAGCAGCGCTTGCTGGCGTTTCTGGTGCGCGCCCATCGGCGTAAGTTTCCCACCAAAGAGTGGCAGGCGCTGCCCGTTTCACATCAGGACGGATGTGCCAAGCTGGCCCGCCTACTGCGCCTTGCTGTGCTGATTAACCACTCACGCCCCGAGAGCGCACCGCCCTTGCCCAACGTTAGCGTAGAGGGTTCAACGCTGACAATGACGCTGCCCACCAGCGATGAGCCTACGCTCCTAAGTACTGATATTGAACAAGAGCAGGCGTATATGGCGGCAGCTGGTTTTACATTTTCGGTGCTAATACAGGGGCAAATCGCTAAACAGAGTCATTAACTAAACAGAGTCAATAACAACGCCTTCAGCCTGCCATAGCACACGGGCAGGCGGCTGGAGTACCCCCAAACATAGCTCACCCTTCATCACGACTATCAAACGCTCACGCTCCCAGGGCGGCATGCCCCGCTCTTGGAGTAAGCGCTTGAGATCACGCCGCCCCCGCTGCGCTAACGCCAACACCTCGCCACCTTGTCGCCAACGCAACGTTACCGAGTGCGGTGTCACCAAGGCTACTTGCAGCATGCCTAATGGCGTTGGCAACCCTGGTGCTCCATCCCATTCGGTTTCCCAAACGGGGAGCGGTTCTAGCGGCGCCATCAGATAAAGGCGGCGCTGCCACACTCTCGCTTCTGCTCCCGGCCATACCACTTTCACCTGGGCATCGCTTGCCACGTTTAGTTGCGAAAGCAAATTTTCCAGGCGTTTTTGCGGCGGAGTCGGGAGTCCTAACTGATCACAGAGCGTACGCACCAGTAGTCGTTGGCGAGGCAGAGAGCGTTGACAAAGCAAGGCTGCATCCATGCAGTGCTCCCCTACCATTAGCGTTGTTACCTCTTCAGCGGCATAGGCCGCTAGCAGCCGGTCTGCTTCACCGGCATGTTCGGCACTGTTAGCCAAGGCACTCGCCGCGCGCGGCCAGCGCATTTGCAGCACGGGCAACACCTGGTGGCGCAAACGGTTGCGATCAAAGGCAACATCTTGGTTGGTCGGGTCTTCGCACCAGTTGAGTGATAAACCCTGTGCCGCATCTACCAGCGTTTGCCTATTAACACTCAACCAGGGACGTAGCAGGGTGAGCCCTTGCCACTCGCGGCGAAAAGGCATGCCTGCCAAACCTCGAACACCGCTACCACGCAGCGCTGCCAGCAACAGGGTTTCCGCTTGGTCATCTTGATGTTGGGCGAGCCATAACGTGTCACCTGGGGGTATATGCGCCAGAAACGCCTGATAGCGCGCACGCCGTGCCGCTCCCTCGACGCCCTCGCCCTGAACATCCACCACGACGTTTGCCGTCACCAGCGCTACGTTCAGCGCATCACACAGCGCAAAACAGTGCGCTTCAAAAGCGCTAGCTGCCGCCTGTAAACCATGGTTGATGTGAATAGCGCGCAGCGGGCGGCCCGCTTCTCGACAAACCTGAGCGGCCAAGGTCAGCAGCAGCGAAGAGTCTAGCCCGCCAGAAAGCGCCACCCAAACAGTACGCCCCGACGGGGTTTCCGCCAGGGCGTCATTTAGCAAGCGTAACAGCAGCTTAGGCGGCTGGAGCGCCATAGCTCATCAACCGTTTGTAGCGGCGCTCTAGCAGCGCATCGCTATCAAAGCGTTGCAGACGTTCCAGACTATTAGCCAACGCCTCTTTAACGCGCTCGGCAGTAGTCATTGGATGTCGATGAGCGCCACCCAACGGCTCTTTAATTAGCTCATCAACAAAGCCAAGCTCTTTAAGGCGCTCGGCGGTGATACCCATGGCTTGGGCGGCGTCAGATGCTTTTTCAGCGCTCTTCCAAAGAATCGACGCACAGCCTTCCGGTGAAATCACCGAATAAGTGGAGTACTGCAGCATATGTAGCTCGTCGCATACGCCAATGGCTAGCGCGCCACCGGAGCCACCTTCACCCACTACGGTGGAGATAATCGGCGTTTTCAGGCGTGACATCACTGCCAAGTTATAGGCAATCGCTTCGGACTGGCCACGCTCTTCCGCATCAATCCCTGGGTAAGCACCGGGGGTATCGATAAACGTTAGAATAGGCATGTTGAAACGTTCGGCCATTTCCATCAGGCGGCACGCCTTACGATAACCTTCCGGGCGCGGCATACCAAAGTTGCGGCGCACCTTCTCTTTTACATCACGACCTTTTTGATGGCCAATGACCATGACTGGCTGCTCGTTGAGGCGAGCAATGCCGCCGACTAACGCGGCATCATCAGCAAAATTGCGGTCGCCATGAAGTTCATCAAAGTCAGTAAAAATATGCTCAAGATAATCCAGTGTATAAGGACGCTGCGGATGGCGAGATATCTGAGAAACCTGCCAGGGCGTTAAATCCTTGAAGATCGACTCGGTTAACTTACGACTTTTCTCCTCCAGCCGTGTGATCTCATCGGAGAGATTGACCTGGCTGTCGGAGCTAACCAAACGCAGCTCCTCAATTTTTGCCTGAAGCTCGGCAATGGGCTGTTCAAAATCGAGATAGTTAGGATTCATCGGCTCTGCCTGTAAGCTGCCTATAAAAAAAGAAGCCTTGTCGAAACGGGCATGTATAGGGGGCATTATCGCACCCTGAACCTGCCACGCAAGGCAGTACCCCTTCAATTAGCATGCTGCACCGCCATTTAGCGTTCAATCTGGCGGTGGCACGCGCACGTTTATTGCGTTTGTTAGCGGTAACGTAGCTGCACACCGACCTGCCCTTGCACATCACGCAAGGCCAATAGTAGGTCGTCGCTGGGGGCTACTTTCCAGTCGTCCGCTAACGCTAACCACCCAACCGCTTCTGAATGACGATACTGCAGCCGCACCGGCAACCCGGCGTCGTCGCGGTAAGGGCTGAGACTGTCGCGCAGGGAATCCACCAAACGCCCGTTAATCTGCTCGGCATCCAGCGCCAGCTCTACCGCTTCGCCATAGCGAATCCGAGCAGTCACCATTGGGGTGACGTCTTTACCCCGTAGGCGCATTCCTCCGGAAAAGTCATCGTTTGATACTTCGCCCTCAACAATAATCACTTGGTCAGCTTCGATTTGGCCTCGCAGCTGGTCAAATAGTTCGCCAAATAGGGAAGCTTCAATGCGCCCAGTGCGATCATCCAGCGTAATAAATGCCATGGTATCGCCGCGCTTGGACTTCATGGTGCGCATGGCCACCACTAAGCCAGCTACTCGCTGAGGCTCCCGGGAGGGCTTTAAATCGCTGATACGGGTGGAAACAAAGCGCTTTAGCTCCCGCTCATACTCGTCAATAGGATGCCCCGTCAGATAGAGCCCCAGGGTGTCTTTTTCCCCTGACAGTCGCTCACGGTCTGTCCACTCACGGGCGCTAAGGTACTCAGCGTAAGGATCTGTCGCTTCCTCTTCTGCGCTAAACGCATCGCCAAACATATCCAGCATACCCAAGTTTTGGTTGGCGTGGTTTTGAGCGGCGGCTTTTAACGCGTCCTCCATCGCAGCGGATAACACCGCCCGATTCGGCCCCACGTTATCTAACGCACCCGACCGGATCAGCGCTTCCAGCGTACGCTTGTTCATGCGCTTGGGATCCATGCGCCGACAAAAATCGAACAGGTCTTTAAACGGACCATCCGTATTACGAGCTTCAACAATCGCCCCAATCGGGCCTTCACCGACACCGCGAATGGCACCTAAGCCGTACACCACGCGACCTTCCGTATCCACGGTAAATTTGTAACCACCCACATTAACATCCGGTGGAGTGACGGTAAGTTTGAGGTGGCGGCACTCCTCAATCAGCGGTACGACCTTATCCAGGTTATCCATTTCCGTTGACATAACGGCGGCCATAAACGGCCCAGGATAGTGCGCCTTCAGCCAGGCGGTTTGATACGACACCAAAGCGTAAGCGGCTGAGTGCGACTTGTTAAAGCCGTAACCAGCAAATTTTTCAACAAGATCAAAGATATTTCCAGCAAGGTCTTTATCGATACCGTTAGCCGCACACCCTTCCATAAAGCCAGAACGCTGCTTAGCCATCTCTTCGGGCTTTTTCTTACCCATGGCGCGGCGCAGCATGTCGGCCTGACCCAGCGAGTAACCAGCCATTACCTGAGCAATCTGCATGACCTGCTCTTGGTACAAAATAATGCCGTAGGTCGGGCTAAGCACCGGCTTCAGTAAGTCATGCTGATAATCTGGGTGGGGATAAGAGACTTCGGCACGGCCGTGCTTACGGTTGATAAAGTCATCCACCATGCCCGACTGCAGCGGGCCTGGGCGAAATAGCGCCACTAGAGCGATCATATCGTCTAGGGAGTCGGGTAAAAGACGCTTAATCAGCTCCTTCATACCGCGCGACTCCAGCTGAAACACGGCGGTGGTTTCCGCTCGTTTCAGCATCTCAAACGTTTTACTGTCGTCCAGCGGGATAGCGTCAATATTGAGCGGCGCTTGGCCGTTTACCCCCCGTACTTTATCGACCATTTCCAGCGCCCAGTCGATAATCGTCAGCGTCCGCAGGCCCAAAAAGTCGAACTTAACTAGGCCGGCGTCTTCAATGTCGTTTTTATCGAACTGCACCACGAGCCCAGAACCATCTTCATCGCACAGCAGCGGCGAAAAGTCTGTCAGCTTAGTCGGCGCAATCACCACGCCGCCGGCGTGTTTACCGGTACCTCGGGTGGTGCCCTCAAGCTTAAGGGCCATTTCCCAGATCTCTTCGGCTTCTTCATCGTTGCCGATAAACTCTTTCAGTGCTGGCTCTTGCTCAATCGCTTTGGCAAGCGTCATCCCCACTTCAAAGGGGATCAACTTAGAGAGCTTGTTGCCCAACGAGTAAGGCCGCCCCTGGGCGCGCGCCACATCGCGCACCACCGCTTTCGCGGCCATGGTGCCAAAGGTAACAATCTGAGACACCGCATTGCGCCCATAGCGATTCGCCACATATTCAATTACCTTGTCGCGTTTTTCCATGCAAAAATCGACGTCAAAGTCGGGCATAGAAACACGTTCAGGGTTAAGAAAGCGCTCAAACAGCAGGTCATAGCCGATCGGGTCAAGGTCGGTGATTTTTTGCGCGTAAGCCACCAGTGAGCCTGCACCAGAACCTCGCCCTGGGCCTACCGGCACGTTGTTATCCTTAGCCCACTGGATGAAGTCCATCACAATCAGGAAATAGCCAGGGAAACCCATCTGAATAATAACGTTCAGCTCAAACTCAAGCCGGTCACGGTAGCGCTGATCAATCTCGCGATAGGCATCGCTATCGCGGGGGTACTGTTCTGCAGGAAACAGAAAATCAAGCCGTTCGGTGAGGCCGTCGTGGGAGACTTTGCGGAAAAACTCATCCTGGGTCATCCCATCGGGAATCTCGAACTCAGGCAAAAAGATTTCCCCCAGGCGCACGTCAACGCTACATCGCTCGGCAATCATGACGCTGTTTTCAAGCGCTTCCGGGATATCGGCAAACAGCGCCGCCATTTCCTCAGGACTTTTTAGATACTGCTCTTCGGTATAGCGGCGTTCACGGCGAGGATCATCCAAGGCCTTGCCTTCACCAATGGCAACGCGGGTTTCGTGGGCCCAGAAGTCTTCCCGCTCTAAAAAGCGCACGTCGTTAGTTGCTACCACCGGGGTGTTCGAGGCAATCGCTAGCTTCACACTCGCGTGAACACAGTCCTCTTCCAACGGCCTTCCGGTGCGGATAAGCTCTAAATAGAAACGGTCAG
>SKHS01000228.1 GCA_007116835.1 Halomonas sp. | reverse complement strand
TCTCAAAAAAAATGTTTACTCCAGATGCGCATAATGTTTTCCTTTCCTCTAGAGAAAATTGAAACTTAGCATAGTTTTGACTTTCATTTTCCCTAGAAGCTTCTTTGTGGTGCATATGTACAACGTAGCAATAAAACTTACCCTCTTTTCGGTAGGTGTTGTTATTTATTAATCTAATAACTAAGTCGCTATCTTCTAGCCCCCAGCCGATAAAATCATTATCAAAACCATTAACGGCAAAAAAATCCTTCTTCCATAATGAAAGGTTACATGTTACTGCACCTTGCCATTTATTAGCTCTTTTGAAACGCAATGAAGAAGCGGTGGGTAGCTTTAAAGCAGGATGTGCTCTTTTTAGTTTTTGCTTTAGCAAAAGTCGAAAAACTTCCTTGCGATGAAAGCTAGGAGCAGCGTTACTGGCAATGAGCTGTTTAGTGTAAGACTCAGTCAGCTTAACTCTAGAGCCTGCAATAAAGAAGCCTTGTTGAGACAAAGCGACATGGTCAGAGATAAAGGAAGGAGGAAGAATACAGTCACCATCAATAAAGATGATATAGTCACCCGCTGATAAAAAGGCCGCTTTGTTTCTAATTAGAGCTGCCCTAAAGCCAATGTCTTCATGCCAAGCGTGTTTTATTTCAACGCTACTATGGTGAATAAAGTTATCTATACATAGCTGAGTTTCTTTTCCAGAACCATCATCAGCAATAATTATCTCATAGTCTTTATAATCTTGATCAATAGCACTTTTTAATACAAGCGCCAACGCCTCCGGCCAATTATAGGTGGTAATGATAAGACTAACTTTCATTTTTTCACCTCAGATCTCTGGTACACTTTGGCATATTTGAAGAAGACGCCAATGGCGTCACCAAAGGAAATAACAAACCCTCGCCAACCTGAAAGAATGCCTAGCTTGAGTATATAAGACCTGAAAAATGCAAAAAATGTTTTCACTACAATGAAAAAGAAACTGTATTTCACTTTTTTATCAGAGGATGCGTATATTTCTGAATAAAGTTGTGCTTTATCCAATGTTTGCTTTATATCAAAAATAGCATTGTGTATAAGCTTTCCTTTTAGCCTTATGGTTGTGGTGTTTTTGTTTGTTGCTACTTTTTCATGGACTTGGCTGTTTGTGAACTGGTGCGCTTTTTTGTTGTATAGTCGTACTATATAGTCGTTTCCCCAGCCATTAGTGGTTATCTTTTTTCCACAAAACCAATTTTCTCTTAATAGTAAACCTACCGACGCTGTCTCGTTTAAATGCCAGTTAGCCAGCTCATCTAAGGTGCTAGGATGAAGTTCTTCATCTGAGTCCAGAGAGAGCACCCAATCGGTTGGTGCCTTTTCAGCAGCAAAATTTTTAGTCGGCCCAAAACCAAAAAAATCGCCTTCAATCAAAATGACGTTATCGAATGAGCGACATATGCTGATGGTGCCATCAGCAGACCCATTGTCATAAACAATAATATGTTTAAAGTTTTTAAGAGACTCTAGGCATCTCTTAATTGTGTTTTCGCTATTCTTTGAAATAATAACGGGTGTTACGCTTTCAAGTAACATATAAAACCTAATTTGAAATAACTTCGCTTGAGTGATAGCTGCTCTTTATCTTTAAAAATGTATCTGGTGAGCCGGTAAACTTGACTACTGACCTCTCTAACCGATTTAAATTCCGCGCTTGCCAACTTCCTTTTTTGCGTAAACGGCAGCGATCCAAGTCGATTAGCCAAGGCTTACCAGCGGGATCGACTAAAATATTGCGGGCGTTGAGATCCACATGGTCAAGCCCCGCCTGGTGAAAGCGTTTAATCATGTTACCCACGCGCTCAAGTAATACGTCATTCGCTGCTCCTTTGGCTAGCAGCGAAGCCAGTGCTTGGGCACCAGGAACTCTAACCGTTAGCAGAGCCGCTTCGTAAGTAGCACCAAAGCGAGTCACACAGCAGCCGACAGGGCGCGGAACGGGTAAGGCCTGATCATAAAGCGTAGCGGTTAGGCGCAGTTCGCGAAAGGCACGGGTGCGCTCTTCACCCAGCCATAGGTAGCGTTTTTGGCTCAGCTTGGCAATTAACCCACCGCGCCGGTAGGGGCGTAACACCCACTGCTCTGCATCGCCTGCTTGTAGAAATAAACTGCTACCGCGTCCAGGCGCTTCGCCAACGACCAAATTGCGCTCACGCCAATATGCCTGCTGAAAGAGTGCGGGATGAAGTGGGTGTGGCTGTTGTTGCGACTGTTGTTGAGACAGTTGTTGAGACAGTTGGTGTGACGTGGCAGCGTCACTTAAACTGTCTGTAGCATATAACATCAGCCAATTTTTCTGCCGGAGTGCCGCTAAGCGCATGAAGCCCTCTTTGCCTGCTCAACCTAACCATATTGCCATTTTGCGCCTCTCCGCGTTGGGAGACGTGTGCAATCTCGTGCCCACGGTGCGGGCGTTGCAGCGCCAATGGCCGCACGCCCGCATTACCTGGATAATCGGCAAGGGGGAGCACAGTTTACTGGCGGGGCTTTCCGGGGTCGAGTTTGTTGTTTACGACAAATCCACGGGCCTTGCGGGCATGCGCGCGCTTTGGAAGGAGTTGGCGGATACCCGCTTTGATGTGCTGCTGCACATGCAGCAGGCCATCCGCGCTAGCGTGCTTTCGCTTGGACTCAAAGCCAATGTACGGGTGGGGTTTGATAAAGCCCGCGCCAAAGACAAGCAGCATTGGTTTACTCAGCATCAGCTTACGCCACACCCGAATGCCCATGTACTGGAGTCATTTATGGACTTCGCACGCTTGCTGGGAGTAGAGGACGATCATCTAGAGTGGAAGTTGGCCGTTCCTCCGGTGGCCTATGAGGAAGCGCGAGCGATTAGTGGCGATGCGCCATATCTCGTCATTAACCCATGTAGCAACGCGCGTTTACGCAACTTTCGTAATTGGTCAGTGGAAGGTTATGCCAGCGTGATTGAACATGCTTGGGTGCAGCATGGTCTGAAGAGCGTATTGACCGGTGGTGGTAGTCCGCTTGAGCGTGAAGTCGGTGATCAGGTTGAAGCGCTTTGCCAGCCGGGTAGCGTGATTAATGCTATTGGCGGTACGTCGCTCAAAGGAGTGCTGGCGCTAATCGATAATGCTCGGGCGGTTATCGCGCCAGATACGGGCCCTGCGCATATGGGTAATGCCATGGGGACACCCACGCTTGGTCTCTACGCCACAACCAATCCCCAGCGTGCTGCGCCCTATTGTTGGCGTGACTTTGCAGTGAATGCTTACCCTGATGCGGTGCGCATGTATTTGAATAAGTCGGTAGACGATGTTAGCTGGGGGCAGCGGGTACGCCATGCGGACGCCATGGAGTTGATTAAAGCCGACGATGTGATTGCTAAGCTAGACACGCTGCTGGCATTTACCGCAGCAAAGCCAACAACAGGACCTTCGGATGAAAGTTGATTTAACCGCCCTGGAACATGCCCACGTACTGGTGGTAGGGGATGTGATGCTTGACCGCTACTGGCATGGTGGCACGTCGCGTATTTCACCAGAAGCACCGGTGCCGGTGGTGCGGGTAGAAAATGCTGACGACCGTCCTGGTGGCGCGGCGAACGTGGCATTGAATGTGGCTTCGCTAGGTGGTCATGCGGCCTTAGCAGGGGTGGTTGGTGAGGATGACAATGCTGAGCTGCTGACATCGCGCTTGATCGCCTCAAATGTAAGTACTTACTTTCAGCGAAGCCAAGAGATACCAACGATTACCAAGCTGCGTGTGATGAGCCGTAATCAACAGCTGCTGCGCTTGGATTTTGAACAGCGCCTTGATGGGGTAGATACCACAGCGCTGCTGGCACAGGTCGAAAAAGCGCTGCCAGCGTGCGATGTCATGGTGCTTTCCGACTACGGTAAAGGCACGCTGAATCAGGTAGAGCAGCTGATTCAGATGGCCCGCTCCTATGGCAAGCGAGTATTGATTGACCCGAAGGGGCAGGATTTTAGTAAATACCGTGGGGCGAGTTTGATTACGCCTAATTTAACCGAGTTTGAAGCGGTGGTTGGTCACTGCGTCAATGATGATGTCCTTGCCCAGCGTGGTGAAGCGCTGCGCGCCGAGCTTGAGTTAGAAGCGCTACTGATCACCCGCAGCGAAAAAGGCATGACCCTTATTCGTGAAGGCCATGCACCGCTGCATTTACCCACCCGTGCCCAAGAAGTGTTTGACGTCACCGGCGCTGGCGATACGGTAATTGGCCTGATGGGCCTCGCGCTAGCGTCAGGTCACGCGCTGCCGGAAGCAATGATGCTGGCCAACTTGGGAGCAGGCTTGGTGGTGGCTAAGCCGGGAACGGCGACGCTCTCGATCGCCGAGCTGTACACCGCGCTACACGGCGACAAGCTGGCGGAGTTCGGTGTAATTGACCACATTCCGCTGGTCGAGGCTGTGCGTGCTGCCCAGCAGCGCGGCGAGCGCGTGGTGATGACCAACGGCTGCTTTGATATTCTACATGCTGGTCATGTGGCTTATTTAGAGCAGGCCAAACGCTTGGGCGACCGTCTTATCGTTGCGGTAAATGACGATGCCTCGATTGGGCGTTTAAAAGGCCCCAAGCGGCCAATAAACCCGCTTCATCGTCGTATGCAAGTGCTGGCAGGGTTGGGCGCTGTCGATTGGGTAGTGCCCTTTAGTGACGATACGCCCCAAGCGCTGATTGAAGCCGTTTTACCGGATATTTTAGTGAAAGGTGGTGATTACCGCCCTGAAGAGATTGCCGGTGGGGAAGCCGTTATCGCCAACGGCGGTGACGTGAAAGTACTCGGCTTTGAAGATGGGGTGTCGACCTCCGCAATGATCAGCTCCATTCTGGATCGTGAGGGTTAATGGCGTCGCCGAGGTGGCCGCGTCTGGTCTATTCAGTCGCGCTCTATGTGTTGTCTCCGCTTATTTTATGGCGTATTTGGCGGGAGCAAATACTTACTTACCCCCGCTTGCAGCGGTTTGGCATACGCTTGGGGGCGCTTCCCTCAGCGCCGCGAATTTGGTTGCATTGTGCCTCGGTAGGAGAAGTGCGTGCTGCGCGTCCGCTGATAGAAGGTTTGCTGGCGCGTTACCCTGATCACAGCCTGCTGCTTACGACCATGACCGCGACGGGAGCCCAGCAAGCTCAGGCGCTAATAGATGAGCAAGCTGCGCCTGACCAAGTAAGGCTCGCGCACTGTTTTCTACCCTTGGATTTCCCTGGTGCGGCCAAGCGCTTTATTGCTCGCGTGCAGCCCACGCTTACCATTCTGTTTGAAACCGAGCTGTGGCCCAACCTACTGCATGCTTGCCACCAGCAAGCGGTGCCTGTAGCGGTGGTAAATGGGCGGCTATCGCCGCGAGCTTTTGCACGATACCAGCGCCTACGTCCGTTAATGGCGAGCACGTTGGCTAACGTGACGTGGTTAGCGGCTAAATCTGCGGAAGACGCTGAGCGCTTTCAAGCCTTAGGATGTCGCGCAGAAGTAACCCGTGTTGTTGGCTCGTTAAAATTTGATACGCCTTGTCAGGAAAGTGTTCTGAAGAAGAGTGAGCACTTACTTCAGGCGTGGGGCGCGCGTCCTGTGTGGGTGGCGGGGTCAACCCGCGAAGGCGAAGAAGCACTGCTCTTAGAGGCTCACCGCCAGCTGTTGAAGCGCTTTCCAGACGCATTGCTAGTACTGGTGCCGCGCCACCCTCGGCGCTTTGATGACGTGGCCAGCCTATGTGTCGGCGATGGCTGGACGCTACGCCGACGCAGCCAGCAAGAGGTCGTGACGCCACAAACGCAAGTTTACCTGGGGGACACGCTAGGGGAGCTGGCAATGCTCTATGCAGCGGGCAGTGTGGCTTATGTCGGCGGCAGTTTAGTGCCGTTGGGCGGCCACAACGTGCTGGAACCGGCTGCGTTAGGTAAGCCGGTACTCTGCGGCTCCTCGCTTGAGAATTTTAGCGATGTAGCTGAGCCGCTGATAGCAGCAGGCGCATTAAGCGTGGTGGAAACACCAAATGCCTTGGCTGATGCGCTAGCCGAGTTACTGGCAAACCCACAACATGCCCAGCACATTGGGCATGTTGGGCGAGATGTCGTTGAGGCCCACCGAGGCGCGCTGATGCGCACGTTAGATGGGCTCAGTCAGTGGCTAACGTAAGGCTGTACGCTCAACACCGCTCTCTGTACCCAATAGCAGCACATCAGCACCGCGTTGCGCAAATAACCCGTTCGTCACCACGCCCACAATGGCATTAATACGTGCTTCCATAGCCGCTGGGTCATCGATCATAAAGTCAAAACAGTCGATAATTTGATTACCATTATCAGTGACGACGCCCTGGCGGTAGACGGGGTCTGCGCCCAGCTTGACTAACTCCCGAGCGACATAGGAGCGCGCCATCGGAATAACTTCCACCGGCAGGGGGAAATTGCCTAACTGCGCCACATATTTAGAGCCATCGGCAATACAAATAAAGCGTTTAGCGCAGGCGGCAACGATTTTTTCTCGGGTAAGCGCTGCGCCGCCGCCTTTAATCATTTGTAAGTTAGCATTTACTTCGTCTGCTCCATCGATGTAAAAAGGTACGTCGCCCACATGATTTAACTCAAACACCTCAATGCCTAGCGCCTGTAAGCGCTTAGCACTGGCTTCTGAGCTAGCAACGGCACCTTTGAAACGATCGCTTAGCGGCTCTAAACGGTCAATAAACAGGTTCGCGGTCGAGCCTGTGCCAATGCCTAGCACGGTGTCCTTTTCGAGATGAGGCTCAATCTCTTTAATCGCAGCATCCGCTACGGCCGCTTTCAATTCATCTTGGGTCATCATATTTTCCTGCGTCAGGGTTAGGCAGTGCTCCCTAGTATAACGGCCTTCGCGCCAACTGCCGATGGAAACGCCGCTAGACGACGCTAGGCGTAATCTGCTACCAATAAAGGCTTTGCTCTCACCCGTTAGGGTCACGTTATTTTTCTGGGATTCCCGCATGCTCGAAGCAACCGTCAAAAAGATCCTCCAAGCCCGCGTCTATGAAGCCGCTTGTGAGACCCCTATTTCTCCCGCTCCCTTTTTGTCGCGTCGTTTCAATAACCAAATTTTGATTAAGCGCGAAGACCTTCAGCCGGTATTTTCATTCAAGATTCGTGGTGCCTACAACAAAATGGCCCAGTTGACTGAAGAGCAGAAGGCCAAGGGCGTCATCGCGGCATCGGCGGGCAATCATGCCCAGGGCCTAGCGATGGCGGCTAAGCTAATGGGTGTTAAAGCGGTCATTGTCATGCCTCGCATCACGCCCGATATCAAAGTTCAGGCAGTGCGTGCTCGGGGGGCAAAAGTCATTTTGAAAGGCGATGCGTTTGCCGCCGCCGCCGAGCATGCCCAAGAATTGATTAAAGAGCATGGCTATACCTATATTCCGCCGTTTGACGATATTGATGTGGTCGCAGGCCAGGGCACGATCGGCGTTGAGATTCTGCGCCAGCACAGCGGTCGCCTAGACGCGATTTTTATCCCTGTGGGTGGCGGTGGTTTAATTGCGGGGGTAACGGCTTACGTGAAGTACCTGCGCCCGGATATTAAAATCATCGCCGTAGAAGCAGAGGATAGCGCTTGCTTAAAAGCCGCGCTAGAAGCCGGCGAGCGGGTTGTGTTGGATCAGGTAGGCGTGTTTGCAGAAGGCGTGGCTGTTGCACAAATAGGTGAAGTGCCGTTTTCACTAGTGCGTGACTTAATCGATGATGTCATCACGGTGAATACCGATGAGATGTGTGCGGCGGTAAAAGATATTTTTGAGGATACCCGCGCCGTAGCAGAAACGTCAGGTGCGCTTTCACTGGCGGGCCTAAAAAAATATGTGCAGCAAACGGGTGCTGAAGGTGAAACGCTGCTGTGCATCAACTCTGGCGCGAATACAAACTTTGACCGCTTACAGCATATTGCGGAACGCACCGAACTAGGTGAGCAGCGCGAAGCGATCTTGGCGGTAACCATTGCCGAAAACCCGGGCAGCTTTAAGAAATTTTGCCGTACGTTGGGCAAACGGATGGTGACAGAGTTCAGCTATCGCTATGCCGATAGTAGCGAAGCGCATATTTTTGTCGGTGTTCAAGTTAAGCCAGGAGGGGAAGACCGCCAAGCGGTAATAGATAAGCTGCGTGAAGGTGGCTATCAGGTAGAAGACTTAACCGATAATGAGCTGGCGAAGCTGCATATTCGCCATCTTAGCGGAGGACGGCCTAGCGAACGCTTTGAAGAAGAGCTTTACCGTTTTGAATTCCCAGAGCGCCCTGGTGCGCTCATGAACTTCTTAACTAAGTTGCCCCATGACTGGAATATTTCACTGTTCCACTATCGAAATCATGGCGCTGCCTATGGGCGAGTGTTGGTAGGGATGCAGGTGCCCAGCAGTGATCGTACCCATGTGGCTGACTATTTGGACGCTATTGGCTACCGTTACTGGCAGGAGAGCGATAACCCGGCGTATCGACTTTTTATGGCCTAGATAAAAGTAAGTGTTTACCAACCTCGGGTGTCAGGTCTGCTGAGAAAGTTAAGTTTTCGACACGTTTGATGACGGGTTAAAAATAGTGCTTAAAGCAGTTGTAAGATGCTACCAAATAGCCCTATAGTCGTGGGCGAATTTAGGGAGGTGTGTCATCTCGTCAAAGGCAGCTTTTTAGCAGTAATGCCTGGATGGCGCATTAAGGTGTTTGGCAACTGTGAAAGACGTTGGAGAAGAGGCATGCGGCGGAAAAAGCCTGATATGGTGATGGCGCTAACGGTGGTATTTTTGCTTGGTGTACTCGCCACCGGATATGCACAGGCGCTGTCGGGGAGTTAAGATAAGTTAACCTGTCATGTTAATAACAGCGCTTTTAGCATGTAATGCTGCACCTGGCTTTTGATTACAAGACGGGCTGATCGCAACGATCAGCCCGTCTTTGTTGGGCGAAACACTTGCTGATCGCTGACCACTAAATCTAATGGTACGTCCCAAGGCGCTACGGGCAGAGACGCCACCTGTTGGCAGGCGTGAGCAATGCCTATCAGCGTTGGTGCTGGCCCTTGGTGGCGCATAAAGGCAAGGCTTCGGTCATAAAAACCGCCTCCCATCCCCATGCGATTTGCTTGATGATCAAACCCGACAAGCGGAACAATAAGCGTATCTAGCGCCCAGGCCGGTAGGCGGTTTCGCTTATCAGCGGCAAAACGTGGGCAGGGTTCTGCAATGCCAAAGCGGTTTTTAACCATCGGTGTCGTATCGTGGCAAGCCACAAACCATAGGCTATTAGCGGAAAATGGGCGTAATACAGGTAAGTAAATACTTACTTTACGCTGGCGAAGCCAAGGCAACAGAGGGGTTGGGTCTATTTCGCCATTAACGGGTAAATAAAGGCTGATCCGCTTGGCGCGACGAATTTCAGGCAGCTGTTTAAGGCGCTGGCAAAGAGCGACAGCAGCTTGTGTTTGCTGGTAGGGGGAAAGCGTGCGACGTTTTCTCTTGAGCGCTCGGCGAAGCGCCGTTTTATCGCCGAATGTACTGCAGTCATCAGTGTCGTTCATAACAAGCTACTCGTGACGAGCTAGCTAAGACTAAGTGTTCCCCAGAATGCCGCTGTCGTTCTGGCCCTGAACCTACTGGTTCAGGTGGGTGGCCGCAGCCAAACCGTCAGGCTTTCCGACGCACGGACATGCACACGGGTTTGGCTAGCATTTGGCCCCCTGGGTACTTCGCATAGGCTCGAGGGACTATAACGACTGGCGTACACCCCAGAGAACAACGTTATCTTAACAGAGCCGGTACTAATGCCAAAGGGGTGACAGCAGGTTCTTAGGGTTCTTTGTGCCGAGGTGTGCTTGCCAGTGCTCGCTCAAGCCGCTCATTGAGGCGGTTAAGGTTTGCTTCGCTAGCACGGTGCTCATCCAATACCTCAAGGAGCTCATGGGTGATATTCAGGGCTGCCATCACCGCCACTCGCTCGCTACCAAGAATGTTGCTTTGGGCATGGATACCATGCATAGCACGGTCTAAATAGCGAGCAGCGCGTTCAAGCTGGGCTTCTTCACCGGTGTCGCAAGCAATCATATAACTGCGACCCAGTAGGGTGATTTCTTTAGTTGGCCGCTTCGCGTTACTCATCAAGGACTCCAGCACGGGTCATTTTATTGACCAATGCGTTAACATCACTGCATAGGAAGGATAACTGGCATTCACTATAAGAGAGCGCCTTGTGCGGGGTCAACGCACAGGCGTGAGCGCCGCAGGATTCCTGCCGTGTTTTGAAGCTCTTTTTTGACACTGCATTGGCATTCTTTTTTCGACACATTGGTCGATGCGTTTATTTCCCTTATTAATTGAACAGCGAGCAATCACCATGTCCCTTATCAACGAGCGCCAGGATTTTTCTGACGTCGCGGATGTTTTTCTTCTTCACGGTAGTATGCAGTCTCCGGCTTTTTTGGATGGCCGTCTATGCGCACTGTTGGCGTTACGCGATGTGACGGCAGCCGCTTGGCTAGAAGAGGTTTGCATAAGCCTAGGCATTGAGCAGCCCCGGGATCCGGAGAGCGCCGAGCGTTTGCTGGGGTGGCGGCGTCAAACCCTTGAAGCTCTCAGCGCAAGCGATTTGAACTACGCGCCGCTGCTGACCGACGAGCTTTTCTCACTCGCCGAGCAAGCCCAGGGCCTGAAAGAATGGACGCTAGGCTTTATGGAAGTTGTTGAAGAGGTGGCCGATGAGACGCTACGCGAGCGTTGGTCCAAGACCTTGCAAGAGGCTATCGATGACCTCGCCGGTCTCGTACAGATCGAAACGGACATCGATGATAGCCCTGAAAACGAGAACGATTTGTTTGCGCTGACAGAGCACGCCCGGATGGCGGCCATGCTGCTCTACACCGAGCAGCACCCGGGTATGCCTCAGGTCGAGCAAACTGACGCCCCTGTTCATTAATTTTTAGGAGTGATTTTGTTGCCAGATGTATTGCCTCGACCTGCCGCTATTGCGCCTTCTGAGTATCGCCAGCGCCGCGCCGCGCTTATCGCACAGATGCCTGCAAATGCGGCGTTGGTGGTGCCTAGTGCTACCTTGGTAACGCGCTCCCACGATAGCGAGTATGCGTTTCGCCAGCAGAGTGATTTTTACTACCTGACCGGTATTCAAGAACCAGACGCCCTACTGGTGTTGCTGCCTGGCCGCGACACAGGTCAATGCGTGGTGTTTTGCCAAGACCGCGATGCGACCATGGAAGCCTGGACGGGCAGGCGCTTAGGTGCCCAGGGGGTTGAGGCACAGCACGGCATTGATCAAGCATTTGAAAACGCCCAGCGGGATGAACGGCTTCCTGGCCTGCTGGAGGGACGCGAGCTGCTCTACGTGCCGCTGGATAACCCAGAGGCCATCAGTATTGCGCAACAGGCGCTCGCCAATGCTCAGGCTGGCCTGCGCCGCGGTAAACCAGCATTAAAAGGATGGTTGGATAGCCGTCCACTCATTCATGAGATGCGGCTGATTAAAAGCCCCGCTGAAATTGCCTTACTGCGCCATGCGGCGGCTATTTCTGCCCAGGCGCATACCCGCGCGATGCGTACCTGCCGTGCTGGATTAAGCGAGTATCAGCTGCAAGCTGAGTTGGAGCACGAGTTCGCTTGGCAAGGCGCCAGCGGGCCAGCGTATAGCACTATTGTTGGTAGTGGCGCTAATGCTTGCGTGCTGCACTATATTGAAAACAGCGCCGAGCTGAAAGCCGATACATTGGTGCTGATTGATGCTGGCGCGGAGTTTGATCTCTACGCGGGGGACATCACCCGCACGTTTCCGGTTAGCGGTAAGTTTAATGATGCTCAGCGAGCGCTTTACCACGTGGTACTAGCTGCCCAGGAGCGTGCGGTGCATGCTATCAAGCCAGGGGTTACGCTGGCAGATATTCATCAAGGCGTGGTGCGCGATTTGACCGCAGGCTTAATTGCTCTTGGGTTGTTAGAGGGTGATGAGCAGGCGCGTATTGACGACGAGAGCTACCGACGCTTCTACCTACACTCTACGTCACACTGGCTGGGGCTGGACGTACATGATGTGGGCACTTACCGCCTTAATGAAGAGACCCCGCGCCCGCTTGAAAGTGGCATGGTCGTTACCGTTGAGCCTGGCCTGTATATCCCTTGCGACGACGATATTCCCGTGGCTTACCGCGGTATAGGTAGCCGTATCGCGGACGCTGTTGTTGTGACCTGTGACGGGCATGAGGTGCTTACTTCGGCAGTTCCAAAGCAGGTTGCTGATATAGAGCAATTAATGGCCAATAAATAACCAGTATTATTGTTCTTATTTTTGTTTATGTAACTTACATTACGAAATTACGGTTTGTGTGGTGTGCTTATCATTAGTAGGAGATGCCAATGCACGGGGCTCAACAGGCGAATCAGAGCCAACGGAAACAGACGCTTACCCACGATATCGTGATTGTGGGTGGTGGTTTGGTAGGTGCTAGCTTGGGCTGTGCGCTGGCTCCTCTTATTGAACGCTACGGTTGGCGTGTGGCCATTATTGAGTCTACCGCCTTGCCTGAAAACGCAGCGGATGTGTCATGGCAGCCGAGCTTTGATGCGCGCGCCAGTGCTATTGCCGAAGGGTCTGCCCAGCGCTTTCGTCAGCTGGGTGTGTGGGACGCGATGCGCCGTGAAGCAACGCCTATTGAGCGTATTCACATCAGTGAGCGAGGGCGCTTAGGTGCTACGCGACTCAGCGCCGAAGAGTTAGGCGTTGCAGCGCTGGGCCATGTGATTCCGAATGCCTGGATGGGGCGTGTGCTGCATCAGCAGTTACAGCAGTTGCCGATTGAGTGGTACTGCCCTGCGACGGTGGCGCAGCTGACGCCACAGGTGGGCGGCCATCATCTCGTGCTTTCTGACGGTAGCGAGCTTGTGGCATCACTAACCCTACTCGCAGACGGTGGACGCTCTGGGTTGAAAGAGCAGTTAGGAATTTACAGCCGCCGCCGCTCCTATGAGCAAACCGCGCTCATTGCTCACGTGGGGGTCAGTCAACCTCACCAGGGAGTTGCCTATGAACGCTTTACAGCAGAGGGGCCGATTGCCTTGCTGCCGCTGCCAGGGCAAGCCATGGAGCTGGTCTGGACCCATGCCAGTGGTACCGAGCAGACGCGCTTGGCGCTCTCTGATCAGGCATTTTTACGCCAGTTGCAAACTGCCTTTGGCGATCGAGTCGGGCGCTTTACCCGCGTGGGGCAGCGTTTCAGCTACCCGCTTTCCCTGGTGACTGCCGAGGAGCCGGTTCGGCCTGGGTTAGTGGTACTAGGTAATGCTGCCCATGCGCTGCACCCGGTGGCAGGGCAGGGGTTCAACCTAGCGTTACGCTCAGTGATGGATCTGGTTGAGGAGTTGGCGCAGGGGGCTCAGAACCAGCGTGCCCTTGGCGATATGGAAACGCTGCAGGCGTTTGAGCGTCGCCGTGCCCAAGATCGCTCCAATGTGATTCGGTTCAGCGATGGCTTGGTACGGTTATTCGGTTATTCACTGCCTTTGTTGGCGCATGCCAGAGCCGCTGGACTGGTAGGGCTCAACTTGGTTGGGCCGCTGCGCCGAGGCTTGGCGCGCCGGGCAATGGGGCTAGAGCGCTGACTCAGAATGAATGGCTGGCGTAGAACAAAGCCGTTGAATCAGTCAGTAACTAAAGGAACGTTATGAAAACGCAAACAGCGGCGACACATGTGCCGGTTGAACGTTATGACGCGGTGATTGTAGGCGCTGGCATGGTGGGGAGTGCGCTGGCGGGGTTGCTGGCCAACGCTGGCATGCACGTGGCGTTGGTTGAAACCAAAGCAGAACCACTCAGGTTAGATGCCTTTAGCGACCATCTGCCGGCACCGCGAGTGAGTGCACTAACCCCGGTGTCACAGCGTTTGCTCACTCACTTGGGTGTCTGGCCTGCGATGGCCGCAGCGCGAATAACGCCCTACCGCTATATGCAGGTATGGGATGCAGAGGGCAGCGGCAATATCCATTTTTCCGCCGATGAGGCAGGCGCGCCTGTGCTCGGTCATATCGTGGAAAATGATGTCACGTCGGCGGCGCTCAATGAGCGGGTGCTCGAGCTGCCTAGCGTTAGTGCGTACTTTGGTGTTGGCGTAGCTGCCTTGCAAACCTCGGATAACGGGCGTTGGTTAGTGCTGAAGGATGGACGCCAGTTGCACACCCCATTGTTAATTGCTGCCGACGGGGCACGTTCCACCTTACGTGAATTGGCAGGGATCTCGGTGACCGAAGAGTCGATGGAGCAAGAGGCGGTTGTTACCACCGTGAAGTGTGAAAAATCCCATGGGGGCACTGCACGTCAAGCTTTTATTGCTGGACGTCCGCTGGCGTTTTTGCCGTTGACGGTCAACGGTGATGACCGCTATTGCTCGATCGTTTGGTCGACCACGCCGGCGCATGCAGGTGAACTCACCGCGCTTTCTCCAGAGGCGTTGGGGTGCGCTCTCAGCGATGCGCTTGGTCATCGTTTGGGTCAAGTAAGCGCAGTAGATTCGGCCTATCGCTTTCCACTGGTACAGCGCCATGCCGCCCACTATGTGCAGCCCAACTTTGCACTGGTGGGCGATGCTGCCCATAGCATTCACCCGCTAGCGGGGCAGGGGGTGAACCTAGGCTTTATGGACGCCGCGGTGCTCGCAGAGGAAGTGATTTACGCATGGCAGCGAGGTGCTCCGTGGGGGGCGCTGACAACGCTAACCCGCTATGAGCGGCGCAGACGTTTTGATAACAGCGCCATGCTGGGTCTGATGAAAGGGTTTAAAGTGCTTTTCGGTAGCCAAGTGCCCGTATTGACGCTGGCGCGTAATATGGGCATGAGCGGGATGAATCAGCTGGTTCCGTTGAAACGACTGGTGATGCGACAGGCGATTGGAGAACGAGGACGCCTGCCGCAATCGTGTCGTTAACGGCGGCGGCGATCCACCACGTTGAGCGCTTTGAGTAGGTTTAGCGCTTCGCTGAGCTGATAGTCATCGCGTAGCCGCTGTGACATAGCCGCGCGCTCTCGTGGTGTTGCGCCTTGATTACCCAAGTGTCCGTCGAGGTCAGATTCGCGGATTTCACGGCGGTCTTCAGCAACTTCCAGGCGGCCGCGCACGACTTCTACATCGGGCTCAATGCCCTGGGCCTGGATTGAGCGACCGTTAGGCGTGTAGTACAGAGCAGTCGTCAGCTTTAGGCCTTCGCCGTTGCCAAGTGGCATGATCTGTTGCACTGAGCCTTTACCAAAGCTTTCGGTGCCCATAATCACTCCGCGGCGCTGGTCTTGAAGCGCTCCTGCAACAATCTCTGCCGCCGAAGCGCTGCCACTGTTAATTAGTACCACTAGCGGCACGTCGCCAGCAGCGGTATCGGGCGATGCCGAAAACGACATCTCCGTGTCGGAAAGTCGCCCTTCGGTGTAGACGATGAGTCCTTCCTCTAAAAACAAGTCGGCTATTCCGACTGCCGCTTGCAGCACGCCGCCGGGGTTATTGCGCAAATCGAGAATCAACCCTTCAAGCGGCTGTTCCCGCGCCATTCTGCTTAACGCTCGGCGTGCCTGTTCGGGAGTACGAGATTGGAATTGGCTAACACGCAGGTAGCCATACCCAGGCTCTAATAGTTCGTGCCTGACACTTTCACTGCGAATCACCTCGCGGGTTAAGGTGAACTCTCGCGGAGACTCTTCCCCGGCGCGTAGGATAGAAATACGCAGTTGGCTGCCCGGCTCGCCGCGCATCAGGTTGACCGCTTCCTGTAAGGACATGCTATCGGTGGGCGTGCCGTCAATGGCAATAATAATGTCTCTTGAAAGCAAGCCTGCCCTGGAAGCGGGCGTTTCATCGATCGGCGTTACGACCATCAGCTGGCCATTTTCTTTGCCGACTTCGATACCGATGCCGCCAAATTCGCCCTGGGTAGATTCTCTTAGGCTTTTATACTCTTCTTCATCTAAGTAGGCAGAGTGTGGGTCTAGCTCGCTTAGCATACCGCGCATGGCATTGCGCAGTAGGGTGCGGTCGTCGACTTCTTCCACGTAGCCGCGCTTGATGCGTTCAAACACCTCAGCAAACGTCTGAATCTCTTCGAGCGGCAGGTCATCGGCAATGCTCGTTGGCTGGGCCAATAAAGGCAGCGGAGCCGACAGTAGCGCAAACGGAAGCAGAGTAGCCCATAACCGCTTGGCAGGGGCTGATATCTTGGTAACAGAAAGCGTCATGCAGACTCCGCTATGCGAGAGGCAGCGTGTGGCGGCGCTGCGCAAGTTGAGACGTTGAATTGTAAATTCATATGAGCCAGCTTATCCCGTCAGCGGCGTGCAATCCAACGTTGCGGATTAATTGGCTGGCCACCGCGTCTCACTTCGAAGTAAAGCGCAGCACGTGACTGGCCACCGCTATTGCCGACTCGGCCAATTTCAGCACCACGGTTTACCTGTTGGCCAGGCCGAGCACTAAACTGCTGTAGGTGAGCATAAAGCGTCATGATTTGGTCGCCGTGGTCAATAATCAGCAGATTGCCAAAGCCGCGCATCCAATCGGCAAATACCACGCGACCACTATGCACCGCCGTCACCGAGCTGCCTGCGTCTGCTTGAATCACAATGCCATTATAGTGTACGCCATCTCGGCGTTGGAACGTTGCCATAATGGCACCTTGCACTGGCCAGGGTAGGTCGCCTTGGGTGCGGGTGATGTGGGTCGTTGGCGTGGGCTCTGCCAGGCGTGCCAACTCTGCCTGAATGGCGCGCAGCTGCTGCTCCGCTTGCTCGCGGCTCTGGTTAAGGTCGGCCAAGCGGTCAGCTTCGCTACCGTAGCGGTCATCCAGGGTATCTACAACGCCACGGCGCTCTTCAGTGCGGCGCGCTAGCAGTCTACTTTGTGCATCCAGTTCATCACCCAGTGCATCGAGACGAGTTTGGCGCTCAACAAGCGCCTGCTCGGTGTCAGCCAGGGCGGTATCCAAGCGGTCAATATCAGTTAGGCGCTGTTGGCGTGCCTGGGCGAGCCTATTCAGGTATGCCTGCATGCGGTCTAGTTCGGCGGGGTCACTTTGGTTTAGCAATAATTTGAGCTGAGGCGTTGGGCCCAGCCGGTAAAGGGCTGCCAGCTGTTTACCTAACGCGGCATACTGGGCCTTGCGCTGCTCTTCGAGACGTTCACGGTGCTGGTGCAGCTGATCCATTTCATCCGCTAGCTGACGACGCTCTGTCTGCAGCTGATCCAGGCGTTGATGTGTCTGGGCAAGCTCTGTTTCGACCTCGCGCAGCTCACGCTCAGCGCTATCTCGTGCTTGTCCCGTTGCGCTTAGACGCTGAGCTAGGGAGTCCATCTCCTGGCCAAGCGTATCTAACTGCTGGCGCGCTGCCTGTTCATCTTGCTGGGCAACACCCGCTGGCGCATAACCAAGCGCCAGCATCAGTGCAGTAGCTAATGCTTGTCGAATAAGCATTAATCGAAATTAATCAACGATTTCCCCGTCATCGCGTCGGGAACGGGTTGGTTCATTATGGTTAACAGCGTTGGCGCTAAATCGCACAAGCGTCCATCTTCCAAGTGGCCAGCCCGCTCGCCAACATAAATCAACGGCACCATAAAGGTGGTATGAGCTGTCTGCGGGGCGCCGGTTTCTGGGTGAACCATCTGCTCGGCATTACCGTGGTCAGCCGTAATCAGGCAAGCGCCATTGGCGCGCTCAATGGCGTCCACCACGCGACCAACGCACGTATCGACAGTCTCAATGGCTTTTACCGCAGCGTTAAAATCACCGGTGTGGCCGACCATATCGCCGTTGGCGTAGTTGCATACCATCAAATCAAAATGACCGCTGTCGATGGCGTCTACCAGCTTGTCGGTAATCTCGAAGGCGCTCATCTCAGGTTTTTCATCGTACGTTTTAACGTCACGGGGTGAGGGCACCAAAATGCGTTTTTCGCCTTCATATTCGGTTTCATTGCCACCTGAAAAGAAGAAGGTGACGTGAGGGTACTTCTCTGTTTCGGCAATGCGCAGCTGTGTTAGGCCGCGCTGAGCGACGACTTCGCCTAGGGTGTCGTTGAGGTCAGACGGTGGGAAGGCGGCAGGCGCTGGGATGTCAGCAGCGTACTGAGTCATCATGACTAAGCCATCGCCAGCCAGTGTTGGACACACCTGGCGTTCAAAGCCGTTGAAGTTGGGTTCCGCAAAGGCGCGGGTTAGCTCACGAGCACGATCAGAGCGGAAGTTAAGGAAAATAGCCGCATCGCCATCTTGTAAGGTAATCGCTTTGTCGTGAACTGGCACATTACTGGCGGCTACGAATTCGTCGGTTTCGCCGCGCTGGTAAGCATCGCGTAGTGCGGTTTCCGCGCTGGAGGCGATAAAATCTGCGTGGCCGTCGGTCAGCAGGCGGTAGGCTTTCTCTACACGCTCCCAGCGGTTATCGCGGTCCATCGCATAAAAACGGCCAATCACTGAGGCAACAAAACCGTTATCAGCGCCAACTAACTCGGCCAGACGCGCGTTGGCTCGCTCGATCGAACGTAGCGCACTCTGTGGCGGCATATCGCGGCCATCCAAAAACGCATGGACGAAAATACGCTGTGCGCCGCGTCGGGCAGCAAGCTCAGCCATGGCAATAAAGTGATCTTCGTGGCTGTGTACGCCGCCAGGGGAAAGCAACCCTAGCAAATGAACGGCACGGCCATTGGCAACGGCTTCGTCGATGGGCTTGGTCAGTACCTCATTGGTATCCAAGTCTCCGTCTTCGATTGCCTTGGTGATGCGAGTGAAGTCCTGGTAAACAATGCGACCGGCACCAATGTTCATATGGCCCACTTCGGAATTGCCCATCTGCCCATCAGGCAGACCCACATGGCGGCCATCGGTGTGCACAAAGGCATGGGGGCGGTTGGCCCACAGTTTGTCCATGTTCGGCGTATTGGCAGCGGCCACCGCGTTGTGAGCGCTATCGGGGTTGTGGCCGTAGCCATCTAGAATGATCAGCGCCACGGGGCGCGGTGCAGTTGTAGCCATGAAAACCTCGTTATGTTGGACAGCCAAGCGACGTGAGGTGCTGTTTGAAACCCAGGTGAAGGTTGCTCAAGCTGTTTTTAGACAACACCTTATAATCGGGGTCGCGACAGGCGCGCGCATGGGGCATCATAACGCAGGCAGCCGTTGGTCGTCATGGCCTGCGCGGTATGCCGTGTGACGTGTATACTTGTCGCGTTTCTGGAGGCGGCTAGGCCGCTTTTTTCTGCATAGACCAAGAGATTGTGTTCGCGATGATCGATCAGCTGTTCGAATTCGTAATGAACCACCCCCTACTTGTCGGGGCGTTTTTGCTGGTATTAATAGCATGGGTGGCGTACGAAGCGCGCAGTGCCGCCACTAATGCCGTGACGTCAACCCAGGCTACTCAGCTTATCAACCGCGAAGACGCGGTGGTGCTGGATATCCGTGAAAGCAAAGACTTCAAAGCCGGGCATATTGCAGGGGCACGTAATATTCCTCAAAGCAGTCTTGACAGCCGCATGAATGAACTGGAGAAAGTAAAAGGCCAGCCGATCATCGTGGTATGTAAGCATGGCCAAAGTTCTGGCGCTGCCTTGGCAAAACTTGTTAAAGCAGGTTTTGAGCGTGCCAATAAGTTAAAAGGTGGCATGGTGCAGTGGCAGGCGGATGGCCTTCCGGTGGTGAAAAAGTAATTAAGTAAATAGAAAGTCATTAAGCCATGCGCTCGCGCATCTTTTTATTGGATAAACAATTAGGAGTATCCCGATGGCGGAAGATAACAACACCCCGCAGGCAGGCGCCGCAGAAGGCGAAAAGCCGCAGTTGAAATTCTCTTTACAGCGTATCTACGTAAAAGACATTTCGTTTGAAGCGCCGAATTCTCCTTCTGTATTCAAGCAGGCGTTTAAGCCCAAGGTGAATCTGGATCTGAACACGACTAGTCAGAAAGTAGCTGACGACCAGTATGAAGTGGTGGTGAAGGTGACAGCTCAGGTCAACGACAGTGAAACCGGCACGACGTCGTTCCTTGCCGAAGTAGAGCAAGCAGGCCTGTTCCGTATTTCAGGTATCGAAGGTGCACAGCTGGAACAAACCCTGGGTGCGTTCTGCCCCAACTTGCTGTTCCCCTATGCCCGTGAGTGCATTGATAACCTTGTCAATCGTGGCGGCTTCCCGCCGTTAATGCTGGCGCCGGTGAACTTTGAAGCCATGTACGCCCAGCGCAAGCAGCGTGAAGCGCAAGAAGCTCAGCAAGCTGCTGAGAATACGCACTAAGCTATGTCAGAAATTCTGCACGCCGCTGATTGGTTTGCGTTACACGGCAAGATGCCGCGCCTTTATGTACCCGCTGATTTTTCAGTGGGTGCAACCTTAACCTTGCCCGAAGGCCCGGCGCGACACGTGACGCGGGTACTGCGGATGGGGGAGGGTGCGCCGTTGGTACTGTTTGATGGCAGTGGCCAAGAGGCGGGAGTACGCCTAGCTGAGGTAGGGCGCAAGCTCACCACCGTGGTTATCGATGCTCGTTGGCAAGGTAGTGGTGAGTCGCCGCTCGCCGTGCACCTTGGCCAAGCGATCTCGAAAGGCGACCGAATGGATTACGCCATTCAAAAAGCCGTAGAGCTCGGCGTTGCAGCCATCACCCCGCTTTACACCGAGCGGGGCGATGTACGCCTGAAAGGTGATCGCGAAGAGAAAAAACTGGCTCACTGGCAGGCGGTTGCAGCTAGTGCTTGCGAACAGAGTGGGCGAGCGGTTGTCCCTCCGGTCTATCCCCCAAAAGGGCTTGATGAGTGGTTGGTCGAGCGCGATGAAGCGCTACGCTTGATGCTGCACTTGGCTACCGGTAATGCGTTTGATCGGCAAGACCGCCCTGCTTCGGTCGCTCTGCTGATTGGTCCAGAGGGAGGCTTAAGTGATGCGGATATTAGCGCCGCCGTTGCGGGTGGCTTTACACTGTTGACACTTGGCCCGCGGGTGCTGCGCACCGAAACCGCGCCAGTCGTTGCGCTAACGCTTTTACAGCATCATTTTGGTGATTTGTAAGCACTTACTAGCTTGCTAGCATTCATTAACAAACGTTTGTCCCGTTAAGCTGGGCAAGCGGTATTGTTAACCCCCATAAGCTGTGTTCGGTTCCCAGTCGGTTTTGCTAATAACCGCGACGCTTTGCCTTGCGTTCGCAAGGCACCATAATAAAGCTCTACTTCTTGTAAGGACGGTACCCATGGTCCGTGAGTCACACTCTTCTCCCCGCTCAGCTAGCGACGCCGCTGCCCAACTCGGTGACGTGGCCTATTTAACCGTGACGGCGGTTAATAGCACGGGGGCGTTTCTGCAATGGGGACAGCCCAAAGATGTACTGCTGCCTTATAGCGAGCAGCGCTTTCGCCCCGACCCCGGTAAGCGAGTACTGGTCATGCTGTATAGCGATGACCAGGGGCGGCCAGTGGCGACCATGCGCCTGGATCGTTTTTTGACAGACGATGCTTGGGCGCTAGAAAAAGGTGATGAGGTGGCCGTGGTGGTGGCTGATCGTACTGACCTTGGGATGAAAGTAGTGGTTAATCACCGCTATTGGGGGTTGATCTATCAAGATGATATTACCCAGCCGCTGCGTCGCGGACAGTCGCTGAAAGGCTATGTAAAGCAGCGCCGCGAAGATGGCCGGGTTGATATCTGTTTGCTACCCCCGGGGGTGGCGCGTCTTGATGTAGTGGGCGATAAGGTACTGCAAGCGCTGCGCCAAAGCGGTGGTTATCTCGCGTTAGGTGATAAAAGCTCCGCGCATGATATTAAGACGCGACTAGGAGTGAGCAAGAGTGCTTACAAGCAGGCCATAGGGCGACTGTATAAACAGCAGTTAATTACGCTGGAGCCTGGCGCTATCCGGCTTGTGCCTGGCGCGCTAACCGACGAGCAAGCCGAGTAACTGCTAGCGGCGGTTGGAGCTGTGCAAGCAGTGCGGCATACTGCTTACCTATTTTGTTTATGTATGGATGTTACCCCGATGAGCCAATCAACGTTGCATCTCGGTGTGGTGATGGATCCCATCAGCGACATCGCTTACAAGAAAGATACCACCATGGCGATGCTGTGGGCGGCGCAGGAGCGCGGCTACACCTTGCACTACATGGAGCAAGAAGATCTTTTCTTGAACGCGGGACAGGCGTATGCGCGCATGCGCCCGCTAACGGTGCATCGCGACCCAAATCATTGGTATGACCTTGGTGAAGCGGCCCAGCGCCCGCTGGTGGAACTAGATGTTGTGTTAATGCGCAAAGACCCGCCTGTCGATGCCGATTTTACCAATGCGGTTCATCTACTGGGGTTTGCTGAGCGGGAGGGGGTCTTGGTCGTGAATCCAACCGCTGCCTTATTGCAGTGTAATGAAAAATTGTTTGCCCAGCAGTTTCCCCAGTGCTGCGCGCCCACCATTGTTGCCAGCCGAGATGACGTGCTACGTGCCTTTCATGCGGAACACGGTGATGTGATTTTTAAACCGCTTGATGGCATGGGGGGGACGGGTATTTTTCATATTGGCCCCGATGGCCGCAATATAGGTGCGGTGATTGAGCAGTTGACGCTGCGTGGCCAGCGACAAATTATGGCGCAACGTTACCTCTCCGAGATCAAGGATGGCGATACGCGCATCTTATTGGTTGACGGCGAACCCGTGCCCTATGGGCTGGCGCGGATTCCTTCGGCGGGTGAAACTCGGGGGAACCTCGCCGCGGGCGGTCGTGGCGTTAGTCGCGAGCTCACCGAGCGCGATCACTGGTTGATTCAGCAGGTGCAGCCCATGATTCGTGAAAAAGGGCTGATGTTCGTTGGTTTAGACGTAATTGGTGATTACATCACTGAAATTAACGTTACCAGTCCCACCTGCGTACGTGAAATCGACGATCAGCGTGGCACGAACATTGCCGGAATGCTGCTGGACGCTATTGAACGTCGTCTTCACTAATTGATGCCGTTAAACGTTCTATTCGCCTAATAACGCGAGGCTCGCTGAGTGTTCAGCGAGCCGTAGGAGACGCATGCAAAGTTTTAAGCATCATTTCTTGATGGCTATGCCCCACTTGGAAGACCCTAATTTCGCTGGCAGCCTGATCTACCTGTGTGATCATGACCACAATGGTTGTATGGGGGTGATCGCCAATCGACCGCTTGAAATAACGCTGGACGCTCTGTTTGAGCAGCTCTCCTTAGGGGGAGACGACAGCCCGCACCGTAATGCGCCGGTTTATTATGGCGGCCCTATGCATAAGGATCGCGGCTTTATTTTGCATATCGGTGATAGTCAGGAGTGGGACTCCAGTGTTCAGGTGGAAGACGGTATTGCGCTCACCACTTCCATGGATATTCTTCAGGCGCTTGCCGACAATACTGGACCCGAGAATTTTCTGGTGTGTCTAGGCTGCGCTGGCTGGGATGCCGGACAGCTAGAAGATGAGCTAAAAGAGAATACCTGGTTGACAGTTGAAGGCCAGGGCAGCGTTTTGTTCAGCACCCCGCCCGCAGAGCGTTTAACAGCCGCTGCTGGCATCCTGGGCGTCGATCTAAACCTGATGACCCGCAATGCGGGGCATGCATGATGATTAACATGATGGTTGAGCTTCATGGCTGAGATAGGGCAACGGCTAATACTCGCGTTTGATTTTGGCACGCGGCGCCTTGGTGTTGCTGTAGGCAATGAGCTGCTAAATAGCGCGCGCGAGTTAGCGCCGCTAACCGCTCGGGACGGCATTCCTGACTGGAACGTTGTCACACGCTTAGTAGAAGAGTGGCAGCCTGACCTATTTGTCGTTGGCTTGCCGCTGAATATGGACGGCACTGAATCAGCGATGAGTACGCGGGCACGTAAGTTCGGCAACCGCCTGCATGGGCGTTATGGTAAGCCCTGTGAAATGGTTGACGAACGTGGCTCCACTCGCGAAGCGAAGCAAATTGCCCATGCTGCAGGCCATCGTGGTAATTACCGAGACGAGAGCGTTGATGGCATTGCTGCTGTGCTTATTCTAGAAGGGTGGTTTGCCCACCAGGAAGGGCTTCCCGGTGGGCGAAGCGCCCATTAAATCTGGTGCAGCGATTTAACGGTCTAGCGTGCCGACCTGTGATGGCACAAACCAGCGCACTGGTCGTAGGTCTTTCTCAATCAGTTCATCTACCTTTAAGAGTGTGGCAAAAATGGCCATACGCATCGGTATCCCGTTATCGGTTTGGCGGAAAATCGCCAAACGTGGGTCTCCGTTAAGGTTCACGTTTAGGTCATTAGCGCCTGGGCGGCTATCACGGGGTAGTGGGTGCATGACAATGGTGCTCTGGCTGCAGCGCTGGTCAAGAAAGTCACGGTTCACCATAAAGTCGTCAGAGAGCCCCTGAAAGCTCTCGTTCATTTCATCAGTAAAGCGTTCTTTCTGGATACGCGTGGTGTACACCACGTCTAGGTCTGAGAAGTCGCTAGCCAGTGAATCGCGTTGCTCAACGCGATGCCCGCGAGATGTCACTAGGTCGATCAGGGCGGTCGGCATTTCTAAACCTGGTGGCGATACCAGGGTAATGCGCAGCGGATCATAAAGAGATAGTAACTTGATCAGCGAATGCACGGTGCGGCCATATTTCAAATCACCGGTCAGTAGAATATGCGCGCCGCTAAGCGATTTACCCAGTCGCTGAAACTCTTTATCAATTGTATAGAGGTCCAGCAATGCTTGGCTTGGGTGTTCACCAGGGCCATCGCCACCATTTATTACCGGCACATTAGTGGCCGCCGCGAACTCCGCTACCGACCCTTGATCGGGGTGGCGCATAACAATCGCATCGCAGTAACCACTCATCACACGGCTGGTATCGTACAGCGACTCACCCTTGGCCATAGAAGAGAAGGTAAAGCCTGTGGTGTCACACACACTTCCCCCCAAGCGGCAAAATGCGGCATGAAAGCTCACGCGCGTGCGTGTACTCGCCTCAAAGAACAAATTACCAAGCACAGCACCTTCCAGCACCCGGGTAACTTGGCGGCGACTGGCAATAGGTTCCATACGCGCTGCTACGCGTAGCAGGTGGTCAACGCTTTCGCGCTGTAATGAATCGACAGTTAATAGGTGCTGGCTCATCACGGACCTCAAAATGGAGTGGGCGTTACGTGCTATAAAGCTAGGGTAAGTGTAACCGTCTAGAGAGTGCCGTCGAAGCGCTTTCAAACGCACAACGGCTCATCTTAAAACTTTTTTGCACTTATTGATAAATAGGCCTTGCCAAGACGGCAGCGAATCCGTAAAGTACGCATCCGCTGCCGGGGACGCACAGCGTTACCAGCGGTGATTGAAGGTGAAAACTTTCGGTTTGTCAGGAGGTTAGCGCAATTAAAAAGAAAGCATTGTTATCTCGTTTTCTTAACCCGCTCGCTTCACTCACTAAAAACAGTGATTGACAAACACCAGGAAATGCGTAGAATACGCCTTCCTCGCTGAGGCAAACCAGTTCAACGGTTAGCCGGCTGATAAGACAGCCTCACAGCGAAACAGCTCTTTAACAATTTGATCAGGTAATTCATGTGGGCGCTTGCCGATGAGGGTGGTAAATCACCAAATATCAAGGCAAGCGGTCATGACAATGTAAATTGAAATGAATTCGTTTGAACCTTGAGCCAAGTTTGATGCGCTTTTGTTGTTCGTCAACATCATGTTTTCGGGTAACGAGTAAGCATCACAATGATTTTAAACTGAAGAGTTTGATCATGGCTCAGATTGAACGCTGGCGGCAGGCCTAACACATGCAAGTCGAGCGGTAACAGATCTAGCTTGCTAGA
>SKHS01000071.1 GCA_007116835.1 Halomonas sp. | reverse complement strand
AGCGTTGCTCATTCGCTTGTGCTTGAAAAAGCGCTGATGGGACAACTGCAGAGATGGCTACCCGCCGAAGGGTGGATGCGCCATCATGGTAGCGGCTTAATGATGGCGTTAGCCGTGATACTGGCGTTTTTGCTGATGTGGGAGGGGCTGCGATGAGCCAGGAAAGGCAGAAGAGCGCCCAGACGCGAGGTCGGTACGCCACATCGCCTAATGATATTCCTCGTCGAGGGTGGCTTGATATCGTATGGCGTTCTGTTCGCGCTGCCCGCCGAGATAAGGTCACTATGTATGCAGCGGGCGTGGCGTTTTATGCATTACTGGCACTGTTTCCCACGATAGCGGCGGTGATTTCCCTGTGGGGCTTGCTATTCGATCCCGTTGAGGCAGGGCGTCAGATGTACGAAATTAGTCGCTTTATGCCGCCAGATGCGGCGAATCTGATTGATCAGCAGGCCCAAGAGGTTGTCGAAAGCGCTGAATCTGGCAATGTGATGGCGGCGTTGGCAGGGTTGGTCACCGCGATGTATATCGCGTCTAAAGGCGTTTCTGTACTGGTGGGTGGTCTAAACGTTGTCTATGGCGAGCAGGAAAAACGCCCTCTGCTACTGCGTTTGGTTGTGCTTGTGGCGCTGACCTTTGGTCTGATTTTTATGACGTTAGTGTCGCTGGGCTTTATTGCTGTGGTGCCGATGGTGGTTAATGTGTTGGCGATTGACCCACCGCTGGATAGCGTTGTCCAGTGGTTGCGCTGGCCTGCACTGCTGGTGTTGATGAGTATGCTGATTGCGCTACTTTATCGTTTTGCACCGTATCGGCGTTCTGCTCATTGGCGGTGGTTAAGTTTTGGAACACTGCTGGCGACTGCCATGTGGCTATTAGGTTCAGGTGGGCTGTCGCTTTATGTTCGTTACTTCTCGACGTTCAGCGATTTGTATGGCTCTCTTGGCGCTGTTGTGGCACTGATGCTGTGGTTTTGGCTGTCAGCGTTTGTGGTGTTGTTAGGTGCTGAGGTCAATTGTGAAATGGAGCGGCAAACGCTTAACGACACAACGGTTGGAGAGCCTCGGCCGCTTGGGCAGCGTGAGGCGTTTGCAGCCGACACAGTGGGCATTAAAAGCCCCTGGAGCAGCCACTCACCAGATAGCCAGAAAGCCCAAGACTAAAACCGCCACCAGCGTGGGTGGCGGCGTGTGTCGTCGTTTTAGCCCTTATCTTATAAAAGCTCCTCGGCAGCGAGCGCCAAGCGTGAGCGCTCAACGCTTTTTAGCGTGATATGCCCAGCATGAGGCCAGTCTCTAAAGCGTTCCACGACGGCGGCTAACCCACAGGTGTTGGCGGTCAGGTAGGGGGTGTCAATTTGGCCAACGTTACCCAGGCAGACAATTTTAGTATTCCGACCCGCTCGGGTAACCAGCGACTTGAGCTGTTTGGGGGTGAAGTTTTGCGCCTCATCGATAATCAAAAACGTATCGTTTAGGGTGCGTCCGCGCATAAAGCTGGGCGAGCGGATTTGCACCCGCGAACCAATCAGCTGTCGGGTTGCCCCGTTGTCCCAGCTGGACTCTCCCTCTTCGTTACGCAGCAGGTTGTCCATATTGTCGTGGAAGGCCCCCATCCACGGTGACATTTTTTCCTCTTCGGTGCCTGGTAGAAAGCCGATATCTTCACCCATGGGGATTGGCGCACGGGTAAATACAATGCGTTCAAACAGCTTAGCATCGAGCGTTTGCTGGAAGGCCGCCGCCAGGGTCATAAAGGTTTTACCGGTGCCTGCGTTACCGGCAATGGTGACAAAATCAATGTCCGGGTCCATTAGCAAGTTGAGGGTAAAGTTCTGGCGGCTGTCGTGGGCATGTACGCCCCAAACGCCCGCGTGGTGGCGGTAGTTCGTTAGCAGCTGCAGCCTGGCGGATGATGGTGAAAGTTCACGCACAATGGCTTCAAATTCAGCGCCATTTTCGCTGTCGGACACCAGCATGCCAACATGCCATTGGCGGGGCATATCACCGCTTAGTTGGTAAAAAGTGTGACTCCCTACGCGTTCTACTGTTACGTCAACGTTAAGCGCTTCCCAAAGCGATGTCCCATCTTGTCCCGCAGCGGCGTATACCTGGGCGCCTTCAATCATGGCATCGCTGTCGGAGAAGGCGCGGTCGTTCAGGTAATCTTCCACCGGCACTTTAAGCGCCGCGGCTTTTACGCGCAGGTTAATATCTTTGGTAATTAAAATGACCGATGCATCTGGGCGCTCATCGCGTAGCCGGCAGGTTTCTGCCAGGATGCGGTTGTCTGGGCTGCTGTCTAACGCATCAAAGGGTTTTAAGTCGTTGTAACACAAAAAGTGTAGGCGACCCGATTCACCACTAATGCGGGGAATAGGAATGCCTTTCTGAATTTCATCGAAGGTGACTTGGTTAGTGAGGTCTGACAGCGTGCGGCTAATTTGCCGCGCCGTGCGGGCAATCTCTTTGATGCCATTTTTGTGCTTGTCTAGCTCCTCAAGCACCGTCATGGGGATGACCACGTCGTGCTCGTCAAAATGGTAGAGCGCTGCGGGGTCGTGAATAAGGACATTCGTATCTAGGACATACAGCCTAGTGGCTTTCTTATCGAGTCGTACCATCGTGGAAACTACTCCTTAGTTGACGGCAACATCGACACTGGCAGATGCACTTTACGCTTAGATGACACTGGCCTGTGCCGGTTCTCTAGCGTGTCCTTTCTTTCTCCTTTCGTGGCTTTTTTTATAGCGTGGAAGCTGCTGGCGATTTTTTCCACTGGCGCATTTCAACGTTTTCTCTTGGTCAAGATCATGAGTTAGCGTTGGTTGGTGCTAACGCGTGGTGCCTAAAAAGCGCGCCACTTTCGTCAGCAATGCGGTGGCCACCACGCCCAGGTTGTTACCTTCCACATAGCGGTAGTAGTGGCTGTCTAACGCAAGGTCATGGTTGAGTGCGCAAAGTTGCTGGCTTGCTAAGGCGTCTTTTACCAGCGGGTAAGGTAGTAAGGCCCATCCGGTGACGTTGATGGCGGCGTCACGGATAACCTCGAACATGGTTAAGCCAAGATAATTAGTTGAAAAGAGCGCTTCGCTGATTAGTTTGTCGCCTTGGTCGTAGGTTAAGCACACTTGCGTATATTGCGCTAGGTCGTCACGGGTGACATTGGGCAGTCGGCTTAGCGGATGGGTGGGTGCTGCGACCAGGCACATACTCACCGGCGCTAGATTGCTGGCATTCACGGATGCGCCTTCGGCCGTATACAAGCCAAAAGCGATATCCACGGTTTGGCGCAGTACAAAGCGAGGATGCTCTTGGGGTGGTAACAGATAAACAGAGATCGCTGTCAGTGGGTAACGCTGTTTTAACTCGTGCATCACCTGCCGCCAGAAAGCTTCGGGCAGCGCATCGTCTCGGGCAATGCAAAGCTGGTTCTCGACACCCTGCATATGTTGCTGGCAGTGCTTTTTGATTCGGCTGGCGCTGGTCAGCAGGCGGTAGCAGTCCGGCAGTACGCTTTCGCCAACGGCGGTAAGCGCCAGACTGTTGCCTGAGCGTTCAAATAGTGCCACCCCCAAGCTGTCTTCCAGCGCATTAACGGCAGCGCTTAGGGTGCTGCGCTTTAAGCCAGTATGTCGAGCGGCAGCGGCAAAGGAGCCGTGTTCCGTTACATCAATAAACGCTTGCACCTGTTCTGCTCGCATGAGGGCCTCGGGTTAAGTGCCAAAATAGTTGGCGCTGAGCGATTGGAGAAAGGTCAGTTTACTCACTAAAATCGCCTGAGTTACACTCATTTTTTCGGAGTAATTCGCGTGTCCCCCTTTGTAGCAGAGCGCCGTGCGCTTAAGTTTTCCGCCATTTCCGCTAGCCTGTTTGCCTTTGCTGGCCTAGCACTTGGACTGGCCAGTGGCTCTATTACCATTTTATTTGATAGCGGCTATTCGCTATTAAGTTTAGTGCTGGCGTCGCTTTCCTTATTTGCCTTGCAGCAGGCGCGCAAACCGGCAGATGATCACTATCCCTTTGGGCGGCTGACCGTAGAGCCGTTGGCTGTGCTGCTTAAAGGCGTGGTGATAGCGCTGGTATGCCTGTTTTCGATGGTGTCTGCACTGTGGAGCTTGGCACAAGGTGGGCGGTTGGTAACGCTGGATCTTGCGCTGATGTTTGGCGTGGTCAACGTGACCGGGTGTTTGTTGACCTGGTGGTGGTTGAATCGGTATGCCCAGGTTGCCCGCTCATCACTGTTAGCGGCTGAGCTGCGTCAGTGGCAGATGGATACGTGGTTGAGTGCCGCTGTCATGCTGGGTTTTGCGTTAACATGGTGCTTGACGCTGACTCCTTGGGCGCACTTGGCGCGCTTTGCTGATCCGGTAATGGTGCTGATTATTGCGGGGTACTTCCTGCCGATGCCGATTCGTATGGTTCGAGGCGCGCTGCGCGAATTGATGTTTGGTGAGCCATTGGGCAGCGTTCGTCAGGAAATGGTGCAAGAAGTGGCAGATTTCGATATTGCCAACGACGACGTGCGTTTAGCCCAGGTGGGTAGTTTCTTAATGGTTGATATTCAGCTAGATAAACAGCAGATTAATGACGCTGAAGAGATTGTTGAAAGCGTTGCGCAGCACTGTAAGTTGCGAAATTTGCGTGCTGTGACCAGTATTACGTTAGTCACTTAAGGCGTTTTACAGACGGTCTGATGACGTTAACTTAAGAGAACCTCATGACACCGGCGATTAATTGTGCAAAACATGCAGGCGTTGCGTTTCAACTCCACGACTACCTCCATGATGCGACTGCTCAGTCGTATGGGCTAGAGGCGGCCGAAAAATTAGCGGTGGCGGCTGATCAAGTGTTTAAGACGCTGGTGGTCACGCTAGATGGTAAGCAGCTTGCGGTAGGCATCGTGCCCGTCAACCGTCAGCTGGGTCTAAAGCACATAGCGAAAGCCGCTGGGGCAAAAAAAGCC
Source organism: Halomonas sp. (assembly GCA_007116835.1). Taxonomy (GTDB): domain Bacteria; phylum Pseudomonadota; class Gammaproteobacteria; order Pseudomonadales; family Halomonadaceae; genus Vreelandella. The sequence goes on along the minus strand of SKHS01000071.1, from coordinate 3,339 downwards.
ACGATGGCGCTTCCGGCAGAAGTGGAGCGCGCCACAGGCTATGTACTGGGCGGCGTCAGTCCACTAGGCCAGAAAAAGCGCCTGCCGACCTTCATTGACGACTCGGCGCAGGCGTTTTTGACCCTCTATGTCAGCGCCGGGCGTCGAGGGCTAGAGATTGAGCTTTCTCCCAGTGACCTGGCAATGTTATGTCAGGGGCGTTTTGCCGCGCTGGCAACGGCGCTGTCCTAACCTAAATAGCTCAGGCTTAGCTGCGCACTCTTAAGCGCTAAAGGGCTAACGCTTTAGCGCTTACCAATGCTTGCAGCAAGGCAGTGTGTGGCGCTTTCTGGTATGGTGCTTCACATTATAGGTTTGCTGGGCAATATGGCCCTTTCAGGATAATTTTGTGTCTGACACTTCTTTTGCATCGCTTGCGCTCTCTCCTGCGCTTTTAACCAACTTAGATTCCCTTGGCTATCACGCCATGACCCCTGTGCAGGCGCACAGTCTGCCGCCGATGTTGGCGGGGCGCGATGTGCTGGCCCAGGCTAAAACCGGCTCGGGTAAAACTGCAGCGTTTGGTTTGGCACTGCTGGCAGAGCTGCGCGTAGAAGCGTTTGCTGTACAAGGGCTTGTGCTGTGTCCTACCCGAGAGCTTGCCGACCAGGTAGCCGATGAACTGCGCCGCCTAGCGCGTGGAATGCCCAACGTTAAAGTGCTTACCCTATGCGGCGGTGCGCCGTTTGGGCCGCAGCTTGGCTCGTTGGAGCACGGCGCGCACATTGTCGTGGGGACGCCTGGACGCATCGACGAGCATTTGCGCAAAGGCTCGCTGACACTGGGGTCGCTTACCACGTTGGTACTGGATGAAGCCGATCGTATGCTTGATATGGGCTTTCAAGACACCATTGATGCGATTATTGATGAGACGCCCGCCGACCGCCAAACGCTGCTGTTTAGCGCGACGTTCCCCGATGACCAGGCGTCAGGTGGCCTGACGGCTATGACCCGCGGCATTATGCGTGAGCCGATCATGGTCAAGGTGGCTGAAGTTCACGATGCCACGACCATTGATCAACACTTCTATGAAGTGGCTAACGAAGAGGCGCGTTTTGCTGCCCTTCAACAGCTGTTGCTAGTCTATCGGCCCGCGACCAGCGTGGTGTTCTGTAACACCAAGCGCGAAACCCAGGCAGTAGCAGAGCAGCTGGTGGATGCTGGCTTTAGTGCTGTGGCGCTCAACGGTGATTTAGAGCAGAAAGATCGTGATCGACGGCTCATCCTGTTTGCCAACCAAAGTGCGTCTATTCTAGTGGCGACCGATGTTGCTGCACGCGGTTTGGACATTGCTCAATTAGACGCGGTGTTTAACTACCAAATTGCCCGTGAGCTTGATGTTCATGTGCATCGGGTAGGGCGTACCGGGCGCGCGGGCGCTAGCGGCATTGCCTGCACATTGGTCACGCCTAAAGAGCATTATCGCTTGGAGCGTTTGGAAGGCTTGCTGGAACAGCCGATTACCACCGAACCCTTGCCGAAGCCCCAGCACTCAGTGCCGTTTGAACCGCCTATGGCAACGCTACAGTTAGCAGGCGGTAAAAAAGATAAGCTGCGCCCGGGTGATATCCTGGGGGCACTGACCAGTGAGGGTGGCCTGCGCGGTGATCAAGTAGGCAAAATTAAAGTGCTGGCCCGCAGTGCCTATGTAGCGGTAGAGCATGGCGCCGTCCAAAAAGCTCAGGCTAAACTTGAGCGTGACAAGCTCAAAGGGCGCGCTTTCCGCGTCCGCCGCATTCGTTATTGATCCCGTAATAAAGAGGAGCCGACGCAGCGAACCATGAAAATCCCTAAGCGATTACAGCCCTTGGTCGATGATGGAATGATCGACGAGGTGCTGGTGCAGTTAATGAGTGGTAAAGAGGCGCAGGTGTATGTTGTGCGCTGCGGTGAAGAAGTACGCTGTGCAAAGGTCTTTAAAGAGGCTAAACAGCGTAGCTTTAAACAGGCCGTGCAGTACCAAGAAGGACGTAAAGAGCGCAATAGCCGTCGTTCGCGCGCCATGGCCAAAAAGACTCGTTATGGCCAAAAAGAGCAGGAGCAGGCGTGGCTGAATGCGGAAGTCGATGCGCTATACCGTCTTGCTGCCGCGGATGTACGGGTACCTGAGCCCCATGGTTTTGTTGATGGCGTACTGCTCATGGAAATGATCAGTGATGCCGATGGTAATGTGGCCCCGCGTCTGGATGAAGTGACCCTCACCGAAGAGCAAGCCCTGCGCTACCACGCCAAAGTGATTCAAGATGTGGTGCGTATGCTGTGTGCAGGCTTGATCCACGGCGACTTATCGGAATTCAACGTACTGGTGGATGCTGAAGGGCCGGTGATTATCGACTTGCCCCAGGCGGTGGATGCGGCAGGTAACAACAGTGCAGAAGCAATGTTAGAGCGCGACGTTGATAATATGCGCGCCTATTTTGGTCGTTTTGCGCCAGCGCTTCTCACTACCTATTACGGCAAAGAAATGTGGGCTTTATATGAATCTGGCAAGCTGCACCCGGATAGCAAACTGACCGGCCACTTCGAGCTTGATAGCCACATTGCCAATGTCGATGAGTTATTGGAAGTGATCGACGATGCCAAAGAGGAAGAGGCTGACCGTCAGGCGCGCATGCGCGGTGATGAAGACGAGGATTGAGTTTAAACACCCAGCGCTACGAAAGCCCTAACTTCCCTCTCTAGTGGTAAACTAACGTTTACGCTTAGCAGGTTAACAATTGCGTTGTAACGTTAGAGGTTAGGGTGGAGGGAAGCGTGAAGGGCATCCGTGTCAGCACAGGCAGTGCAAAGGGGCTGGTAACGTCGCTTGCCGTAGGTGCAGTAGGTGGCGTTGTTTTTCAGCTCACCGGCTTACCGCTTGCCTGGATGTTAGGCCCACTGATTGCCAACCTGCTGATGTCAGCGAAAGGCATCAACGTGAGCGTACCTGAACCGCTGCGCAATACCTTCTTAGCGGTGATGGGGTTGGTGCTGGGTAGCCAAGTAACCCCTCAGCTTGCCCATCGTGTGCTGGATTGGCCTGTTTCGGCCGCTCTTTTGCTGCTGGGAGTCGTGGCTTCCACCGCCGTCGCGGCGGCCTGGTATCGTCGCTGTGGCTTCGATCCGACCAGCGCGTGGTTTGGAGCTGCCCCTGGTGCCATGACCGCGATGATCCTGCTTGGCGATAAATGCGGCGGCGACCCTCAGCGTATCGCTATTGCCCAATCGCTGCGCATTATTTTAGTCATTCTTTTTCTTCCCCCACTGTTTTGGGCATTTGACGACGGTGAAAACGTCATTGGGCCCATCCACTCGGCGCTT
>SKHS01000035.1 GCA_007116835.1 Halomonas sp. | reverse complement strand
TTTTTCTTCGGCAGTTAGGCCTGCCAAAGGGTCAATGCCTGCATAACGCGCAGCAGCACTGACCGTGATAACCGGCTGGCCGGGCAGTTGCTTACCACTACGCACGATCCCTGCCGCTGTGCGGCCGGTATCCATCAACGCATCAGCGGTAATCTGGTTAGAATAAGCAAAACCGGTCTTTTCACCGGCTAACGAGCGCACCCCAACACCTCCATCAATGTTGTAGCTAGCCTCTTTGACTTCGCCATCCTCCAACACCCAGCCCTCTTCCCAGGTACGCTGAAAATAGAGGTCCGCGTAATCAATGCCTCCCCCCATGGCGTGAGACAGGCCTGTATCCAGGGCCTCTAGGTCCAGACCACCTGGCGTCAGCAAAATGGAAACAGCAGTATCTAAATCGCTCTTATATGCAGTCATTGAGAGCCTTCTAAAGTAACTTGCGGCGATGTCCAGGGACCCCGCACGCGATAATGAATGGTGGTCGCTCGGTCGAGCACGTTGCCAAACAGCTGGTCTGCAATAAACAGTGCGCCACCCACAACGGGGGCACCAACGGCAATCGCGGCAATAGGTAAGCTTTGGCTAATAGGTAATGTGACGCCAAGACGCTGGTCAAGTTCACGGCGTATCAGGTTAACGCTACCGGTCAGCGTTAATGATGTAGCGGGCGCTTCAATGTGCAACGGCCCGCGTAACACTAACTGACCACCGGCGACATCCGCAGCCCCGTGCACTCTATCAAAGGCGGTTCCCTGCCCCGTCATATCTGAAAAATCGAAACGCAAACGGCGCAGAATATTGTCAAAATTAAGTAACCCCACCAAGCGTGCAGGCGTTGACTCTAAGGTAACAAACCGGCCGTCACGTATATCCGTACTAATATCGCCGCCCGCCCGACTTAGGGCAAACTGCCACGGCGCTCCAGGCCAAGAAAGTGCGGCGCTAACGTTTGTTGTGCGGCTGCGCATGGCAACCGGCTGGTCAAGGCGTTCTAATGCAGTACCTACATCCCCACCCCGTATCGAAATATCGGCGCGCGTTTGACTATTAACCGCGTTGCCTTCCCAGACCAGTTCACCCCGCGCAGAAAGCTGCCCCAGCGTCAGACCGACTGGCGAAAGGATAAAACGCTGCCCTTCTGTTTGCCAGTAGGCAGTTAACGGCCCAAAACGACGCTCGCCAAGACGAATGTCCGCCAGTCGAAGTCGGCCATTGGGTAGCGTATCCAGCCAATCCGGCATCGCCACAGAGGGCGTGTGCTGAGTTTCTACCGCATCGACCCACGAGCCAGGAGCAGGCGCACTGTTATCATGCTCTGCGGTAGGCAAATCAAATAACCGATCAACCGCCAGCGATGTAATTGCGATATCTAGCGGCAACGCGCTGCTAGGCTGGTATGCCACCCGGCCAGATACCAGATCGCCATTCAACTGCATCGCTACACGCTGCCCTTCTATATTTCCAGAGGCTTCTAACGCCCCAAAACATTCATTTCTGTACTGCAGGCAGGCAGTACTAAGCATGACGGATAGAGGCGTACCCGTAACACCACCGCCTGAAGATGGTGTTGCTGGACGCAATGACGAAAGCGCTGCTTGCCATGCCACAGGGGAAAGCGTTGCAACGTGCGCCGCGACGTTCCAACCAGGCCGTGTTGGCCACCCTACCGACGCAGCGTTATTACCTAGCGACACCTCACCGGCAAGCACCCCGTTAGGCAGCTGCTGCACTCGCGCTTGGGCGATATCCGCCAACTGGGTAGCGAGGCGACCACGCTCTAAATCGGCATGTAGCTGCCAATTCCAAGCCTGCTCGGCAGATTTTGCAAAGGGCGCGGGCAGCCGACTTGTCACGCCAACTAACTGGCTTTCAAGCGTGATCGAAGGGGATGGCTCAAGCGCTATCTGCCCGCGCCACTGGGCACTACCTTCCAGCACTTGACGGGCCTGCTCGACAGGTATGTCCGCCAGACGAAACAGCACGGCAGTGTCAATATCGCCGTGTAATGCAATGCCCTCTTCAGGAACATTAATATCTGCTTCAATGCGGTTTCCAAGCAGCTGACTGGTCAGCTTTCCAAGCAACGCACTTTTCTCGCCATCCTGCTGCCATGTCACGACGCCCTGAACATCCTCCAGAGGAAGCGCCACTGGCTGATAAGCGAGCGTCGAAAAGTGCGGCCGAGCGTTAATCTCTAGCTGCAAGGCCTCAGGGGTATTCAGCGGCAGCGACAACGCAACATCTCCCTCTACGCGCCCCTGTGCCCGAACGTCCTTAAGCAGCGCAAGATCCACATCGGGCATTGCTTGAAGGAAATCGATTAATGCCTCTCCCGTACTGCTTAATTGACCAGAAAGGTCGAGCGTTTCGTTGGCAAAGATAAGCGCACCGTTAGACACCTCAACGCCGTGGCTCTGAGCATGCTCAACCTGGGCTTCGAGCACTTGGCCTTTCCAAACCAGCTTACCTTCCACATCGTCCAGGGTCGGCCATCCTGGTGCAATAGGTAGACGCCCCTGGGTCACCGCTAATTCTAACGTAGCAGAGAGTTGTTCTGCCGACTGACGCTCTGTAAGCGGCAGGCTGAGCCTCAGCGACCCGTTAGGCACATAGCCGGCGATGTCAGTGGCTAGCCACTCTCGAAGTTCTGGCTCAAAGGCCTTAGTGGGCAACCACTGAGAGAGCGGATGATTGAGCGCATCGACATTGGCAAACTCGATATCAAGGCCAAATTGCCCCCCTTGCTCGCTAGCAATCAGCCCGAAGCCACCGCTGACGTCCGCACCTTCCCAATTGACGTCCAGGTCTCTACCACTAATCATTGTATTCGGGCCGTTATAGACCCACTCGACCACACCCTCGGCATGACTCAAATACATCGGGGATTCAAACAGCTCTGGAAAATTAAGCGAGGTTCTACCGGCGCTGTTAAAGGTGACTCTGCCGCGCAAATCCCGCGCCTGCACCCAAGCATCCAGCGGGCCTCCTCCTGGCGCTTTTTCCCAAGGAAGCACCGCCACGTTGGTGAGCGCAGCATCTACCCCCCACTGCCCTTCATGCTGCCCTAACCGTAACCCAAGCACCTGGCCACTTGGGGAAAGCGTTTGCAACACCCGGGTCAGCGACTCAGGCAACAAAATATAATCACGCCAAGCTGCCAAAGAAGATAGCTCAAACGTACTGGTACGAAGCTCCCAGAAATCAGGTTGATGCGATAAATACCAATGGCGAGGCAGGGCAGGACCGGTGCTACCGCCCTCGGGCTGGGCCCACTCAACGTTTTCGGCATTGCCGCTCAGCCATGCTTCGCCACCCGCACCGTCGCGCTGCCAGATTCCGTCGGCCTGGATATTTCTTAATACGGCATATTGAATATCATGGCGCAAGGTTAGCTCAGGAATATCCACCGACAAGCGCGCTTCATCAAGATGCCCGGAACGCCAGCGTCCCCACAGCTTAACTTCTCCTCCGGCTTGCTCTAAAGCAGGCATATTTTCTGCGCGCAGAACAGCTGCCAGCGCTATTAAATGATCTAGCTGCATATCGAGCTGTAGTGCCGCCGAGAAATCTCTAAACCCCTGCTCACCGGGCTGCATCTCGACGTTCATCTTAATAGCGGGCAGCTTATTCTCCTCTAGATTCTCAGACTCTAAAACATTAACAGCCCCCTCAAGACGTGTTCGCCGCTCATCGCCATTCAGCAATAGCGTAGGCGCGTGTAAGGTGACCGTCTGCTGCCTGCCATGCAGTACCAACTGCGTATTATCTACCCACAGACGCTGACGAAGGATCAGGCCTGCCCAGGCATCTAGCGCTGCTAAATCCACGCTGGGCTCGTCTGCGATTACCTCAGGCAGCTCAGCGGGAGCTGGCCACCCCCAAACCGTGTCTTCCTGCTGATAGAGATGAAATGCAAGCCCTGCAATGCGGGCGTCATTAAAAATAGGCGCAACATTAACGAGAGTGGCCCAGCCATCCAGCCTTAATAGAGCGCTTTCAAGAGACGCCAGCGGCTGGCCATCAGGCGTTGCGGAATGCACACCCTCTAAACGCAGTACGAGATCGCTACGGGCCAGCGATAGTGATAAGTGCTCAATGCTGACAGGCACGCCAATACGCGCTTCAAGCAGCGCTTCCACCTTCGGCGTTAAAAAACTGGACTGGCTGATTAATAAGCGGGCGAGCAGAAGCAACACGGCAAGGCTGGCCAGCAGCCCTGCAAAGGCCACTAGGCACCAGCGAAGACACACACGTAGCGCTATCATTACATCAGTACAATATCGTACTGTTCTTGGGAATAGTGCTGCTCGACTTGAAAACGAATTGTTTTATTAATAAACGCTTCAAGATCAGCCACTGCCGCTGACTCTTCGTCTAATAAGCGATCAACCACCGACTGAGACGCAAGCACCATGTATGTTTCAGCGCTGTACGCCCTCTCTTCGCGGAGTATCTCGCGAAATATCTCGTAGCAAACGGTCTCAGGCGTCTTAAGCATACCGCGCCCGCTACAGGTAGGGCATGCCTCACAAAGCGTTTGCTCTAAGCTTTCTCGGGTGCGTTTGCGCGTCAGCTGTACTAAACCAAGCTCTGTCACTCCAGTACACTTTGTTTTAGCATGATCCCGCTCTAAAGCTTTTTCTAACACGCGCAACACCTGACGCTGGTGCTCGACATCTACCATATCGATAAAATCAATGATGATAATGCCACCCAAATTGCGTAGCCGAAGCTGACGAGCAATAGCGGTAGCCGCCTCTAGATTGGTCTTAAAGATAGTCTCTTCAAGGTTACGATGCCCAACGTAGCCTCCGGTATTTACATCAATCGTCGTCATCGCTTCTGTGGGGTCGATCACCAAGTATCCCCCCGACTTAAGCTGCACCTTGCGCCCTAACGCTTTCTGGATTTCATCTTCAACGCTGTAAAGATCAAAGATCGGCCGCTCACCAGGATAGTACTCGATACGATCCACGGCATCAGGCATGAACTCATTAGCGAAATCGACTAATTTGACAAAATTCTCGCGGGAATCAATGCGTACTTTTTCAATGTCGTCACGCATTACATCACGCAATGTGCGCATAAAAAGCGGCAGATCATCATAAATGACGCTTGGCGATGCAGCCGTTATTTTACGCTCGCTTACTTTGCGCCAAATACGCAGTAAGAAATACATGTCGCTGGTCAGCTCTTCATCCACGACACCCTCTGCCGCGGTGCGTACGATAAAACCGCCGGTCACCTCGATGGTTTGTTCGGCAATTCCTGCATCTAACAGCGCTTTCAAACGTTCACGCTCTCGCTCGTCTTCAATGCGCTGCGACACCCCATGATGAGGGGAGTCAGGCATATAGACCAGGTAACGTGAAGGAATAGAGAGATGAGTGGTTAGCCGTGCGCCTTTCGTGCCGATAGGGTCTTTGGTCACCTGAACAACCAGCGCCTGGCCTTCATGCAATAGCTGGCCAATGGTTTGCTGTTCATCGTTAGGCGTGCCCGGAGGCATCACTTCATGAGCATGAATAAACGCTGCACGCTCAAGGCCAATATCAACAAAGGCAGCCTGCATGCCAGGCAACACACGGACTACTTTACCTTTGTAGATATTGCCTACAATACCGCGCCTTCGGGAGCGTTCAATTAGCGCCTCTTGCAAGACGCCATTTTCCACCAGCGCAACGCGGGTCTCCATTGGCGTTAAATTGATGAGGACTTCACCGCTCATGCAAAATTCCTTATTGAGTCACAGTATCCTTGCATGCAACAGCAGACGGCGATAATGGCGGTTACCTGCTCTGATAGCAGCCTGACCAGATTGGCACCCCTTGCTGACGCAGCAAGCGCGTTGTTTCGTATAGCGGCAGCCCAACCACCGCTGAATGACTACCTTGAATCTGCTCAACAAAAACGGCTGCCAACCCTTGAATAGCATACCCGCCTGCCTTGTCGACCGGCTCGCCGGTTAACCAGTAGTCGGCGACTTCCTGCTGACTGATAGCGCGCATTTTAACCAAGGTAGTCACACAGCAAGAGAGCACGCCTTGGGAGCCCGTCACAGCGACGGCTGTCAACACCTGATGATAACGACCTGACAGTGCCCTTAGCATAACAGCCGCATCACGCTCATCGACTGGCTTGCCTAAAATCTGCCCATCAATGACTACCGAGGTATCTGAGCCCAAGACCGGCAGCGACGTTTTGGGCACACCTGCCTGCGCTTTGGCTATCGCCAATCGCTCAACGTAGGCTTCTGGTGATTCGCCTGCAAGCGGCGTTTCATCGATATCACTGGGCATCACGCACGTCGACACCCCAATAGATGCCAACAGCGCTTGACGCCTGGGCGACGCAGATGCAAGGCACAGCACGGGCTCAGCGGTCAAAATACGTCCGTGTTGTACACTCATCTGCGCCCCTCCATTGTTTAACCGCCAATATGCCGTCACAGACGTAACAAAGCGTCAAGCCCCTAGCACCCGTCGTTCAAGTGCCTTTAACATAGTTGACCACCACGGCCAAAGCACAGCACTAATCAGCGAAGGAATCAAAAACGACAAGTGGATCGAAAAGTCGCCCGTCAAAGTACGCACCCACTGCTCAATCAACTGCACTAAACCTAATAACACCAGCACTAGCAAAGACTGTTGCACCAGCGAATAAGCGCGGAAACGGGGGTAGACCAAGGCGCACAAAAAAGCTAGCAGCGACAAGATAAGGGCGTGCTGACCTAGCGCAGTACCCTCTATCAAGTCCAGCAAAATACCGATAGTAAAGCCGTGAAACACCCCCACTTTGCCAGGCGTTCGCATGCACCAATAGATCAGCATTAGACCTATCCATTCGGGTCTATACACCTGCCAACCATCGGCCAAAGGCATCACCTGTAGACACAGTGCTAATACCAAGCTTAACCAAACAAGAATAAGCGGCACTGAGGGCACTTTTGCCATTAACGCACCTCATCCTGATCATCACTCTGCTGCAAGCCTATACGCTCTGCCGCATGCAGCGCCTCAGCGGCAATATCCATAGCGTCACCCCAAATGGCATCTTCAAACGCTTCACGAGGCGGCGGAAAAAGCAGTAGAAAATGGCGCGAACGCTGCAGCTGAGCAGAAGGTTCGGCGGTTACTTGAGCAAACGGCTGACCGGGATCATGGTATACATTGGTAACTCGGGCAACCGGATAGCCAGGCGGGAAGCGCCCCGCCAGACCCGATGTGGTTAATAAGTCACCTTCACGGATATCCGCTGTATCAGGAACATGCAAAACGTTCACACTGCCGTAACGACCCGACCCCTGCACAATAAAGCGCAGGCCATTACGATTCACTTGAACAGGCAGCGCATGGCTTGCATCCGCCAATAGTAAAACACGACTAGAGTAGGCAGACACAGCGGTCACCTGCCCCACTAACCCCGAAGCGTCAATCACTGGCTGGCCTACGTAAGCACCGTTGCGATGACCGCGGTCAACAACCATCTGGTGACTAAACGGATCATTGTCCAGCGACAGGAGTTCGGCGGTGATGAAGGGAATATCTCGACGCTGACCTGCTTTAAGTAGCGCACGCAACTCAGCATTCTCAGCCGTCAGATTTGCCAACCGCTGTCCGCGGTGAGAAAGCGTCAAAATCTGTTCGCGCAAACGACGGTTTTCATCGACCAGCGCCTGCTGATCAGACAGCGCAAGCGCCCCCCAATTCAGCAGATCGCTAGGCACACTAACCACCCACTGAATAGGCGCTACAATCATCGTCATCTGGGCGCGAAAATCTTCCATGCGTGTAAAGCGCTTATCAGCAAACATCAGCGCTGCGGCTAACAACACACAAAAGAACAGCCGGTAACCTGGCACTGGCCCATGCGAAAAAAGCGGTTTAATAGGCAATCCCCCGCGATAAACCGCTAAACTCAGTCGCTCGAAAGCAACTCGAAGGTATGCTGATCAATCATTTCCAGCGCTTTACCGCCACCGCGGGCTACACAGGTCAGTGGGTCTTCCGCCACAATCACCGGCAAGCCTGTTTCTTCAGCAATCAGCTTGTCGAGATCACGTAACAGTGCACCACCACCGGTAAGCACTAGTCCGCGTTCAGCAATATCGGAAGCAAGTTCGGGAGGAGACTGCTCAAGTGCGCTTTTCACAGCGGCCACAATTGAGCCAAGTGTTTCCTGAAGCGCTTCAAGAATTTCATGCGAGTTAAGCGTGAAACTGCGCGGAATACCTTCAGCTAAATTACGCCCACGGACGTCTATTTCACGCAGCTCACCGCCTGGATAAGCGCAACCAATCTCTTCTTGGATGCGCTCAGCAGTGGCTTCACCAATCAAGCTACCG
>SKHS01000192.1 GCA_007116835.1 Halomonas sp. | reverse complement strand
GTTGAGGGGTGGCAGGGCGCTCGGGGAATTTCCGGCCAGGCTTGGGGGGAGACGGTGCGCAGTGAAGTCCAGATGGAGTATATGATCTTTCCACGCTTGCTGGCGTTGGCCGAGCGAGCTTGGCACCGAGCCGAGTGGGAACTCGGTTATCGACCTGGTCAGGTGTTCGTCGGTGGCGAGACGTCCTTCGTCGACCATGAGACGTTGACCGAGGACTGGCAGCGTTTTGCTAACCTGCTAGGGCAACGCATCCTCCCCCGTTTGGAACAGGATGGAATCGCTTATCGTCTGCCCTTGCCAGGAGCCCGGGTTGAAGCGGGTAGTCTAGTGGCCAATGTCGCTCTGCCGGGAGTAAGTATTGAGTACTCCTTGGACGACGGGGCAAGCTGGCAGGTCTATCAGGACAACGCGCCACCCGAGGTGGAAAACACGGTGCTATTACGCAGCGCCAGTGCCAATGGTCAGCGGCATAGCCGTGTCGTGACGCTAAATTAACCAGCGTTAAGATAGCGAAGAGCCCTCTTCAGGCGGCGTTGCCTTAGAGGGCTCTGATCCGGCTGGGAGCGACGAGCGTAATCGGATAAGCTGAGAAGTTCTATCATCAGGAGTGCACCATGACATCACGCCTTATCGTTTCCGACCTTGACGGTACGCTGTTAGGCAGCGATCACCGGCTGCATGAAAGCACGATTGAGGTGTTGAGGGCGCTTGTAATGCAAGGCCATCATGTCGCGCTGGCTTCTGGCCGCCACTATCACGATATGCGGGTGTTTCGCGATCAGTTGGATATCCCGATCCATTTGATCAGTACCAACGGGGCGTATACTCATGACCCTGCTGGCACGCTGTTGAGCGCGACGCATCTTGAACCAGCCCATGCCGAAACACTTATTCAGTTGCCGCGCCCGCCCCAGGTGCGGCTCAGCCTTTACCGCGAAAACGGTTGGCATGTCGATGCCGAGGCACCACATCTACTGTCATTACATGCGTCGACCGGCTTTACTTATGAGGTCGTGCCGCCGGAAGAGATGGATGCCAAGGGGGTTGGTAAAGTGCTCTATCTGGGTGACCCAGATTCATTAGCGCAACTGGAAGTTCAGGCCCATCAAGCACATGGGCAGGGGTTGCATATTACCTACTCCACTGCGGACGCTCTGGAAATTATGGCCGGTGGCGTCAATAAAGGCGTGGCCTTAACGGCGCTGCTGGAAACGTTAAAGCTGACACCGGCAGAGTGTTTGGCTTTTGGCGATAACCTAAACGACATTGAAATGCTTAACTTGGCAGGGGAGGCTCAGGTAATGGCCAATGCCCACCCGGCACTATTTGATCGTATAAAGGGGGCTGAACGTATCGGCCACCATGGCGAAGCAGCCGTTGCCGAGTGGCTGAAACAGCGCTTTGGGCTGTAACAAACGCTTCGCGCTGCCACCTTGGTCGATGGCCGCTTGCGATAGGGTGGCCACTCCACCATCATCTAGCCCCGACAACGATAATAACGAGTGATAATAACCCAGGGGCGCTTTGCTACCATGACTACCACGCCTGCTACCTTGATGGTCGTTGATGACGACTTGGAAATTCGCGAACTACTGGCAGACTATTTAGGGCGTCACGGTTATCACGTGTTGACCGCCGACGGGGCGGATTCGCTGTATCAGCAACTGGCCAAGCAAACGCCAAGCTTGTTGATTGTTGACGTTATGATGCCGGGAGATGATGGTTTTACCATCTGCCGAGAGCTGCGCAAAACCAGCGACATACCGATTATTATGCTCACCGCCAGTGCTGATGATACTGACCGTGTGTTGGGGCTCGAATTAGGCGCTGACGACTATATCGCTAAGCCCTTTAACCCTCGCGAGCTGCTGGCGCGGATTAAAGCGGTGCTGCGCCGTGCTAGGCCTGTCGCAACGGTCGCGACAGCCCAAGAGGCCCGCTGGGTGCGCTTTGGCGACTGGCAGCTTGACCGCATGACCCGCGAACTCATCGACCGAGAAGGCATTCGTACCGCACTTTCCGGCGCAGATTTTCAGCTATTACAGGTGTTTCTGGAGCGGCCAGCCACGGTCATTACCCGCGATGATCTCTACACATTGACCCGTGGCCGTGAAGCACCGCCGCTGGATCGATCGATTGACGTACACGTATGCCGTTTGCGCCAACGCCTGGGGGAAGATGCGCAGCACTCTCAGCTGATTCGGACCGTGCGAGGGGCTGGCTATGTGCTGACTGCCATGGTTGAACCCGCTTCGTGAAAGGCGTAAAGCGCAAACTCGCACGCTGGTTACCCAGCAGTCTACGCGGGCGCTTTGTCATCATCATGATTGCAGGTGTTCTGGCCGCTCAAGCGGCCAGCTATGCGCTATGGACTTCCCAGGTGCGGGCCAGCCAGCTGGAACAGTTAGATGAGCTTTCTAGCAATATGGCCTTCAGTATTGCCTCGACCATGCGGTTTTTCCGTTCGCTGCCGGTAGATTACCGCCACATTGTACTGGATCAGCTGCGTAGCATGGGGGGCACGCGCTTCTTCGTCAGCGTTAACGAACGGCGTATTCCTGTCGAAGATATTGGCAGCGGCCCGGAAAAAGAGGTCGTGGTCGACAATGTACGCGCTATCTTGACCCAACAACTCTCCATCGACGATGTGGTGGTGGAATTTTCCCGCCCGGAAACCTTGCGCGTCTTTAATAACGAAGTGCTGCTTTATGATTTACCACCCCGTTGGGGGCAGCACAGTTTGTTAATGGAGCCACTGTCTCCACCTATCTTAGTGGTGCAACTGGAGCTGGCCCCTGACACCTGGCTTTACGTGGCCACACTGCTGGGCGTGCCAGATATCTTTAGCGGCTATCGCTGGCTGTCTGAAGAGCGTTTATTAGTTGGCGTGTTGGTGCTGCTCAGCGTATTAGCGCTTTCTCTACTAGGCATTACCAGTGTGACTCGCCCGTTGGCGCGGCTTTCAAAAGCGGCACGCCAGCTGGGCGATGACTTGGATAGTCCGCCACTCAAAGAGAGCGGCCCTAAAGAAGTGGCCGCCACTGCGGCGGCCTTTAACCGGATGCAGCGGCGTATTCGTGAACAGATTGATGAGCGCGAGCGGCTGTTTTCAGCGATTTCCCATGATCTTAAAACCCCCATTACACGGTTGCGGCTGCGGGCTGAAATGCTCGATGACCCTGTCCAGCGTGAACGTTTTTGTGCCTCGCTTGATGAGCTGAGTGAGCTGGTCAAAGGCGCACTGGCCTCGGTAAAAGGACTGGACCTGCATGAAGATCTACAGCCCACGGATCTTAACGCGCTGCTGTTGGATATTGCCGAAGGGCTGCGTTTGCACGGGGGCGAGGTGTCACTCTATGGCACTGTGTTACCACTGACCGTTAAGCCGCTGGCGCTAAAACGCTGCTTGGCAAACCTGCTTGAGAACGCAGTGTTTTATGGCCAGAAAGCAACCGTCACGCTGGAAGAGCAGGCGGGGATTGTGACGTTGCGCATTCATGATAATGGCCCCGGCATTCCTGATGCGCAGCTTTCCCGGGTGTTTTCACCTTTTGTGCGCCTGGAAGTCTCTCGAAGCCGTTACACCGGTGGAAGTGGCCTAGGGCTGGGCATTGCTAGGCATATTGCCCGCGCCCATGGGGGCGATATTGTCTTATCTAACCATTCAGAAGGGGGGCTGGTGGCCACGTTAACGCTACCACGCCAAACAAGTATTACAGGTTTGTAATAAACCACTAACACTAGTAACAAACGGCCAAGACTATGCAGGACTCGGTAACTCCCGTTGTGTGCCTGGGTGGCGTACTCTGCTGTGAGTCGTTCAGTCGATCACCATCAGTAACGATATCTCATAAGCACAATAACAACAGCAGGAGCTATTCATGCCGATCATCAATCTGCCCATTTTTAACGTGCCCATGTTTAAAAAATCCGCACTCGCGTTGGCTCTGGCGGCTGGCACCACCGTGGCGGCCAGTGCCACCCAGGCCAACGAAGTGGAGGTGCTGCACTGGTGGACTTCCGGCGGTGAAGCCCGTGCGGCAAACGTTCTTAAAGAGCTAATGGAAGCCGAAGGCTATGGCTGGCAGGATTTCGCCGTGGCTGGTGGCGGGGGGGAAACCGCCATGACGGTACTTAAATCCCGAGCCATGTCCGGCAACCCGCCTTCCGCCGCGCAAATCAAAGGCCCTGAAATTCAGGAGTGGGGCGAGCTTGGCCTGTTAGGCAATTTAGATGACGTCGCCACTGCCGAAGGTTGGAACGACCTGCTGCCCGAGAGTGTTGCCGATATCATGCGCCATGACGGCCACTATGTTGCCGTACCGGTCAACGTTCACCGAGTTAACTGGCTGTGGGCCAATCCCGATGTGCTAGAAGCGGCAGGCGTTGAGATGCCTACCACGCTTGAGGAGCTATTTACCGCCGGTGACGCCATTCGCGAAGCTGGCTTTGTACCACTAGCCCATGGCGGCCAAGCGTGGCAAGACGCCACGGTGTTTGAAAGTGTCGTGCTGGGTAGTCAAGGCACCGAGTTTTATCAGCAAGCGCTGGTGGAACTAGACCCTGAAGCCCTGGGTGGGGAACAGATGATCGCTGCGCTTGAAGACTTTAAGCGTCTGCGCGAGTTGATGGATCAAGGTATGTCAGGCCGCGATTGGAATATTGCCACCGCCATGGTGATTGAAGGCGTTGCAGGTTTTCAGCTAATGGGCGACTGGGCAAAAGGGGAGTTCACTGCCGCAGGTCTTACGGCCGGTGAAGACTATTTGTGCGCCGCAGCCCCCGGCACTGAAAACGCGTTTACGTTTAATATCGACAGCCTGGCAATGTTCCGTGTTACCGACGATGCTGAACGCGATGCCCAGCAAACCCTGGCGCGCTTGGTGTTAGAGCCGACCTTCCAGGAAGCCTTTAACCTCGCTAAAGGTTCCATTCCTGCCCGCCCCGACCTGGATATGAGTGAGTTTGATCGCTGTGCCCAGCAGTCACTGGCTGATTTCCAACGCACCGCTGATGAGGGCGGTTTGGTGCCCAGCATGGCTCACGGGATGGCGGTACGCGCGGATGTTCAGGGAGCAATTTTTGATGTTGTGACCAACTACTTCAACGATACCACTATGCCTGCTGAGCAGGCCGCCCAACGCATGGTCAATGCGGCCAAAACCGCCTCTTTTTAAGCCACCGCGTGCTTTTGTATAAGTGACGTAATTCGCGCCGCTGCAACGGCGGCGCGAGCGGCTGACTGGCGAGGAACTATCTTATGAGTGAATCCACAACGCGCACTGCAGCGCGGCCAACGGCGTCTGGCTGGCTGCAAGCCTGGCTGCCCCGTTTGGTGCTTGCTCCCTCTGTTGCGGTGTCTCTGTTTTTTGTTTACGGCTTTATGCTGTGGACCTTTGTGCTTTCTCTAACCAGCTCACGCATGCTACCCAGCTACGACTTTGTTGGTTTTGGCCAGTATGCGCGGCTGATGGACAATGACCGCTGGTGGGTAGCCTCTACCAACCTGATGGTGTTTGGCGTGCTGTTTATTGTGATCTGTTTGGTGATTGGCGCGCTACTGGCAATTTTGCTGGATCAAAAAATTCGCCAAGAGGGCGCGCTGCGCACGATTTATCTCTACCCCATGGCGCTGTCGTTTATCGTCACCGGTGTGGTCTGGAAGTGGCTGTTGAATCCCCAGTTGGGCATCCAGGCGATGGTGCAAAGCTGGGGGTTTGAGTCGTTCCGCTTTGACTGGCTCGTGAACCCGGATATGGCCATCTATACCCTGGTAATTGCCGCGGTTTGGCAGGCATCAGGGTTTGTGATGGCGCTCTTTTTGGCGGGGCTGCGCGGTATCGATGACAGTATCGTCAAAGCCGCTCAGTTAGATGGTGCCAGCTTGCCGCGCATCTATTGGCGAGTAGTGATGCCTTGCCTGCGCCCAGTGGTGTTCAGCGCGGTGATGATTCTGGCCCATATTGCGATTAAGAGCTTTGATTTAGTGGTGGCGCTCACCGGTGGCGGGCCTGGCTACGCCACCGACCTACCGGCCACCTTTATGTACACCCACGCTTTTAACCGTGCCCAAATAGGGCTTGGCTCCGCCAGCGCCATGTTAATGCTAGGTGGCGTGCTGGCCATCCTGATTCCTTATCTTTATTCCGAATTAAGGAGCCGCAAACATGGCTAACGTGATTCGTCGGCAAACGCCCGCCGCACGGCTGTTGCGTGTCGTGCTTTATGGCGTACTTATTGTAGCGGGGCTGTTTTATATCCTGCCGCTGGTGGTCATGTTGATGACCTCCATCAAGCCGCTGAGTGAAATCAGCGCGGGGACGCTCCTGTCGCTGCCACAA
Source organism: Halomonas sp. (assembly GCA_007116835.1). Lineage (GTDB taxonomy): Bacteria > Pseudomonadota > Gammaproteobacteria > Pseudomonadales > Halomonadaceae > Vreelandella. The sequence goes on along the minus strand of SKHS01000192.1, from coordinate 2,206 downwards.
AACCCAACCCTTGAGCCCTGGGCAAAGGCTTGGGGAGAAGCGTGTACCGGTATGCGCTGTGAAGGTGTCGGTGGCTATTTTTGGAACTCCTTTGCGATTGTGATTCCTGCGGTGTTGATCTCCACCACGGTCGGGGCGCTAAACGGCTATGCGTTGACTAAATGGCGTTTTAAAGGCTCTGAGTTGGTCTTCGCCTTGATGCTGTTTGGCTGCTTTATTCCGTTTCAGGTGGTGCTGCTACCCATGGCGCAAACCCTGGGCTGGTTGGGGCTATCAAGCTCTCGTGCAGGGCTGATTTTGGTGCATGTGGTCTTTGGTATCGCCTTTACCACGCTGTTTTTCCGCAACTTCTATGTTGGTATTCCTAACGAACTGGTCTCGGCGGCGAAGCTGGATGGTGCGGGGTTCTTCCGCATTTTCTGGCGCATTTTATTGCCGGTTTCCGCGCCGATTATCGTGGTGTCGGTGATTTGGCAGTTCACCCAGATTTGGAACGACTTTTTATTCGGCGTGGCGTTTTCCGCCCATAACACCCAGCCGGTGACGGTGGCGCTTAATAATCTGGTGAATACGTCCACCGGTGTGCGTGAGTATAACGTCGATATGGCCGCCGCAATGATTGCAGCACTGCCAACGCTGGTGGTGTATGTGCTGGCCGGAAAGTATTTCGTGCGCGGGCTGACAGCAGGCTCCGTGAAAGGCTAATAACAACTAAGTGAATGGCAGCAACCATTTCTAGACGGTCAGAAGCAGCCCTCGGCGGGGCGCTGTGAACCCATCCATGGGCGCTACTTTCGCCATCCATGGCGAAAGCCCCCGCTACGGGCTGCTTTTGACCGATCCAACTAAGTGGAGTTTGTCAGTCGCTTTACAATGGGATTTTCATTATGGCAGCGTTAGAAATTCACAACGTGCGCAAAGAGTTCGGCAGCGAGCGGGTGCTGAAAGATGTCAGTATTTCGATTGATTCCGGTGAATTCCTTATTTTGGTGGGGCCATCTGGCTGTGGTAAGTCCACGCTGATGAATGCCATCGCTGGGCTGGAGCCCGTGACGAGCGGTAATATCTATATCGACGGCGAAGACGTCACTTGGCGCACGCCCGCTGAACGGGATATTGCCATGGTGTTTCAGTCCTACGCGCTTTATCCCAGCATGACCGTGCGGCAAAACATCAGCTTTGGCCTGGAAATGCGCAAGGTGCCCAAAGCTGAGCGTGTTGCTGCCGTAGAGCGCGTGGCCGATCTACTGCAAATCTCCCACCTGTTGGAACGCAAGCCTGCCCAGCTTTCCGGTGGCCAGCGCCAGCGGGTAGCGATGGGGCGGGCGCTGGCCCGTGAGCCCAAGGTGTATCTGTTTGACGAGCCGCTATCCAACCTGGACGCAAAACTGCGGGTGGATATGCGCACCGAGATTAAAAAGCTCCACCAGCGCTTAGGCACCACGATTGTTTACGTCACCCACGACCAAGTTGAAGCAATGACCCTGGCTGACTGCATTGCGGTGATGCGCGATGGCCATATTCTTCAGCTTGGCAGCCCCGATGAGGTGTATAACAACCCGGTCGACATGTTCGTCGCAGGCTTTATGGGCTCACCGTCGATGAACTTTATTCGCGCAACGTTGGAAGCGACGGGCGATGGCTATGCACTACGCATTGCGACCCCTGATGAAGACGATGTTCTGCTGCCATGGCCCTCTGAACGTAATGTAGCGGGGCTCGTGGAGCAGCTGAACAAGCCAATTATTCTCGGGCTGCGGCCAGAACACTTCAGCGAAGAGGATGTGCGGCTAAGTGAGCAGGCGGAAGGGACGTTAATGGAAGCCAAGGTAAGCGTCGTTGAACCGACCGGTGCCGATATTTTGCTGCGCCTGCCGCTGGGTGAGCAAGAAATCACTGCCAGGGTAGGGCCTAAGTGCGCCATTGCACCCGGCGAACGCTTGTCGCTGCGCGTCGATATGGCTCGCGCCGTGCTGTTTGACGCCGAGACTGAACAGCGCTTGGCGTAAATAGGTCGTCCTCCCACAAAGGCAGTCAGCGCTACTTTGTGGGAGGCCGTAGCAGTTTACAAAATGCGCTTATTTGTGAGGACGCGTGGCGGGTGCCGTGTCTTTATCCAGCTGTTTGATTTGCCGCCACAGGTCTTGGCGGAGATCGGCCAGCTTGGGTTGTTCTTCTGGGGTAAAGGCAACGGGTCGACATAGAC
>SKHS01000017.1 GCA_007116835.1 Halomonas sp. | reverse complement strand
TTAGCAGCCGCGATAGCGGCTCGCGTGCCGCATCGGTGTTGGCCATGGTGGGTGTGATCAATATTCCGATCATCAAATACTCTGTCGACTGGTGGTACACCCTTCATCAGCCCGCTACGTTCACGATTACAGGACGTGCGGCAATGCCTATGGAAATGTGGTTGCCGCTGCTCATTATGGTGCTTGGGTTTTACTGCTTTTTTATTGCTTTAACGTTAATGCGTACCCGCAGTGAAATTCTGCGCAGGGAAGCTACCAAGCGTTGGGTGCGCGAATTAGTAGAGGAGGCGAGGTGATGGCTTTTTTCTCGCTTAACGAATTTTTCGCCATGGGTGGCCATGGGCCTTATGTATGGTCCTCCTGGGGTGTCACTGCGCTGTTACTGTTAGTGATCGTATGGCATGCGCGTTATGAGCGTCGCCAATTGCTCAATAACGTGAAGCGCCGAGTGCGGCGTGAAAACGCTCAACGCGATGCCGTGCAACGTGGTGCTTCCTCCCACTCGTCATCAGCGCAGGTGCCGGTTAACTCTGTTCAAGGGGACGTTCACAATGACGCCTAAACGTAAACAAAAGCTGTTCGTTATTTTAGGGTTAGTGTCACTAACGGCAATTGCCGTTGGGCTAACGCTGTATGCACTGCGCGCCAATATCAACTTGTTCTTTAGCCCGGTGCAAATTGCCCAAGGCGATGCACCGATGGATCGTCAAATCAGAGCCGGTGGCATGGTGAAAGAGGGAACAGTATCTCGTGACTCTGAAAGCCTCGATGTTGAGTTTACCGTGACGGATTACGTTGATGATCTCGTGGTTTATTACAGCGGTATCCTGCCGGATCTTTTCCGTGAAGGGCAGGGGGTGGTGGTCGTGGGGCAGTTACAAGCCGATGGCCGTCTTTATGCTGACAAAGTGCTGGCCCGCCATGATGAAAACTATATGCCGCCAGAGGTAGCACAAGCACTGGAAGAGGCTGGTTATTCTCCTGCTGATTTTCAGGCAAAAGCAGCCGAAGTGGGCAAGCGCCTTGAACAAGAAGGCGTTCCCCAAGCAAGTGACTATTAACGGCTTATCGGACGTAGTCTGGTGTAATGCCTAGTGCTAACTCGGAGCGCTCATGCTAATTAAAATGATTCCTGAAATTGGCCACTTTGCTCTGGTCATCGCCTTGTTAATGGCGGTGATTCAGGCGGTGATGCCTCTTGCGGGTGCCGCAACACGACGTCCTCTGTGGATGGCTTACGGCCACCCGATGGCGACAGGTCAGTTTTTCTTTGTTGCCATTGCTTATCTGTGTCTGACCGCCAGCTACATGTTGGATGATTTCAGCGTGGCAAACGTTGCCAATAATTCAAACTCGCTGTTGCCCTGGTACTACAAATTCAGTGCCGTGTGGGGAAACCATGAAGGCTCGGTATTGCTGTGGAGTTTAATGCTGGCAGGCTGGGGCTATGCCGCATCAGTTTTTTCCGGTGACTTGCCGCGCGATATGGTGGCCCGGGTGCAAGGCATTATGGGAATGGTATGCGTAGGATTTTTGCTATTCATTCTGATGACGTCCAACCCCTTTGAGCGCCTGCTACCCAACATGCCCCAGGATGGCGCGGACCTGAATCCGCTGCTCCAGGATTTTGGCCTGATTGTGCATCCGCCGATGCTATATATGGGATATGTAGGCTTTTCGGTGGTATTTGCGTTTGCTATTGCTGCGCTTTTAGGCGGCCGTTTAGACGCCGCCTGGACACGTTGGGCTAGGCCATGGACAAACGCTGCCTGGGCTTGCCTGACGGTTGGGATTGCGTTAGGTAGCTGGTGGGCTTACTACGAGCTTGGCTGGGGCGGCTGGTGGTTCTGGGACCCGGTCGAAAACGCATCGTTGCTACCTTGGCTAACTGGGACAGCGCTTGTGCACTCTTTGGCGGTGACCGAAAAACGCGGCTCGTTTAAAAGCTGGACCGTTCTGTTAGCGATCTCAACGTTCTCGCTCTCATTGTTAGGCACTTTCTTGGTACGCTCCGGTGTGCTGACATCGGTTCACGCCTTTGCCAACGACCCTTCCCGGGGCTTCTTTATTTTGATGCTGCTAACAATCACGGTCACGCTATCGCTGCTTGTGTTTGCCCTGCGAGCTCCCCGAGTCAGCCATAAAGTAGGGTTTAACTTGCTGTCACGAGACTCCCTGCTGCTGATCAACAATGTCTTGTTGGTCATTATGACTGTCACCGTGCTGCTGGGAACGGTCTATCCGCTGATATTGGATTCACTAGGTCTGGGTAAAATCAGCGTAGGGCCTCCGTACTTTAACGCGCTGTTTGTTCCGCTAACGGTAGTGACGTGTGTGTTTATGGGCTTGGGGCCTGTGGCTCGCTGGAAAAGTATGGAGGCGGGCGAGCTATGGCGGAAGCTCTGGCTGGCGGGGGCTGTGTCACTCGTGTTGGGTGGTTTGATGCCGCTGCTTTATGGCGGTGAGTGGAACCTATGGGTTGCGCTGGGCATTATTTCAGCACTATGGGTCGTACTGCCCATTGTGCGTGATTTGTTCGATAAGACCCGTCACGCCAGCTCCTTTGTTGCAGGGTTGCGAAAGCTGTCTTTGTCTTACTGGGGCATGGTGCTGGGGCATGTTGGGGTGGCGGTCACCATTGTCGGCGTGGCCGTTGTCTCGAACTACAACATTGAACGCAATGTACGGATGTCGCCGGGCACCACCGTTGAAGTGGCAGGCTATCAATTCACCATGACGGAACTGACCAATCGTCGTGGCCCCAATTTCCTGGCCGACACGTCGGTCATACACGTGCAGCGTGGTGAAACCGGACGCAGTTTTGTCATGCGTCCAGAAAAGCGGCTTTACCTGGCTACCGGCATGCCGATGACTCAGGTGGCGCTACGCCCAGGGCTTTTCCGTGACTTGTACGTGGCAATGGGCGAAGACCTTGGCGATGGTAGCTACGCAATGCGTGTTCAGTACAAGCCGTTTGTACGTTGGCTATGGCTGGGTGGGCTGCTAATGGCGTTTGGCGGCATCTTAGCGGTGCTGGATAAACGCTATCGCCGTGCGATGTCTCGTAAAAAGTCCGCTGACGCTGCGCCTACGGCCACTGTGCAGGAGGCGACGACATGACACGCCGGCTACTGCTATTGCTGCTGCCTATTGGCTTTATGGGGGTCGCGTTTTTTCTTTACCAAGGGTTGGGGCTTGACCCCTCCCATCGTGACACGGCGTTAATGGCGCGGGATTTTCCTGAGTTTGAAGCCACCACCCTGCGCGATGAAGAGCGTCAGGTGGACCAAACGCTGCTAACCGGCGACGTTACGTTGGTCAACGTATGGGGGGAGTGGTGCCCCGCCTGTAAGCAGGAAATGCCGCAGCTGTTGGAGTTAGCCGACAATGGTATTCGCATGGTGGGCATCAATTACCGCGATACCCGCGAAAAGGGGCTGGAGTTCTTGCATGAATTTGGTGACCCCTTCGAGGTGAATATCTTCGATCCTGAAGGCAGCTTGGGATTTGACCTGGGCGTTTATGGCGCTCCCGAAACTTTCTTGGTGGATGCCGGTGGGGTGATTCGTTATCACCATAAAGGCTATGTATCTCCTGAAGACGTTCGTGAGCGCATCTTGCCGGAGGTGGAAAAATGGCGTTAATCCGTATGCTATCCGTCGCTTTTGTGCTGATGTTTTCCGCCAGTGTCATCGCTGGTGGCATTGAGGTGCGAGAGTTTGACGATCCGGTGACCGAAAAGCGTTACCGAGACCTAACGGCCTCTATGCGCTGCCCGCTGTGTGAGAACCAAGCGATAGATGACTCTGATGCACCTATCTCTGCTGATATGCGAGAGCGGGTTTACCTACTGCTGCAAGATGGCCAGTCAGATATCGAAATTATTGACCACATGGTGCAGCGATTCGGTGACTATATTCTGTACAACCCCCGTTTAGAAAACCGCACTTATCTCCTATGGGGCCTGCCCATTGGGCTAGTGGTGATTGGTTTTACTGTCGTTGTGCTGATGATTCGTGCCCGTCGCCATGCGTCGGCTAAGGCGCTCAGCGCTGAAGAGCGTGCCCGCCTGGATGCCCTGATTAACCGCGAGAGGTCTTCATGACACCGCTGTGGATTGCGATTGCTTTATTATTACTGCCTGCGCTTTGGTTGTTAGTTGCACCGCTGCGGGGTTCCCGTGGGCTGCGCGACCAGCTCAATCATTTTGAAGCGAATGACACCTCTGCTGAACAGAACGTAGCGATATTTAAACGCCGGTTAGCGTCATTAGAAGCTGCCCGCGAGCGAGGCGACGTTGATGAGGCGAGCTTTGAAGAGAACCGTTTGGAGTTAGAGCGAAGCCTGTTAGAAGACACGGCAGTACAAACCAAGCGGCCGTTGAAAGCAGCAACAGCGGGTCGGCTTGCTGTGCCTTTGGTGATGGTGGCAGTGGTAGGGGCGAGTACATTCTGGTATCAGCAGCATGGTGCTGAAGGCGACCTAGCACTTTATGCCCTGCAGCAAGAGCTGCGCAGTGACCCTGAAAGCTCGCTTGAGATGTATTTGGAGCGCATGGAAGCTGAGGCCGCGCGCCAGCCGAATAATCCCAATGTGTGGAGTGCCCTGTTTCCGTTATACCGTGAAACGGGCCAACCTGATAAAGCCGACGATGCTCTAGAGCGGTTAATTGCCATTGAAGGACGTATTCCTCCGCTGCTTGCTCAACTTGCCCAACTGCGCTTCTTTATGGCAGGCCGAGAGTTGACGCCAGATGTACAATCGCTGGTGGATGAGACGCTTGAGCAAGACCCACGCCAGCCCACGGTGCTCGGTATGTTGGGTGTTTACGCATTCGACAACGGTGACTATGAAGTGGCGATTGATCGTTGGCGTCGTGCGTTAGCCAATATTGAAGACTCAAATACGGCGTCTTCGCTTCGTGAAGGCATTCGCGTGGCTCAAAGACGTTTAGGGGTTGAACCCGAAATAGCAGATATTGATGCGGCACAAAGCCAAGGCGTTCGTGTGATGGTTTCACTGGACCCTGCGCTGGTAGATAATGTCGAAGACGACGCTACGGTGTTTATCACTGCCCGGGATTTGGAAGGTGAGCTTCCGCCACTCGCGGTTGTTCGTGGCCAAGTATCTGAGCTGCCGATGACCGTGGTGCTTGATGACACAACGGCTATGTCGCCCGAAGCGCAGATTTCCCAAGTTCGTGACGTGCGCCTCATGGTTCGCGTGTCGCCTTCAGGTCAAGCAACGCCTCAACCGGGTGATTTGTTTGGTGATCTGGAGAGCGTCAGCGTTGGGCCGATTAGCGAAGACGATGCGGCAACGGTCACAATTAACCGCGTTTTTGAATAAACACCACTACGAAAGCAGCCGCTATAAAGGGTCGCAATGCGCTTAACCTCTATTCGTCTTGTTGGGTTCAAGTCCTTTGTCGATCCGGTCACGGTGCCCTTCGATGGCAATATGACGGCCATCGTAGGGCCAAATGGCTGTGGTAAATCCAACATCATTGACGCTGTGCGTTGGGTAATGGGCGAATCCTCCGCCAAAACCTTGCGCGGCGAATCCATGGCCGATGTTATTTTCAACGGCTCTACTGGGCGTAAGCCAATCAGCCAAGCCTCTATCGAATTAAAATTTGATAACCGCGACGGCGGCATGGGCGGCGTATATGCCCAGTATGCCGAAATTGCGGTGAAGCGCTTAGTTACCCGGGACGGGCAGTCCAACTACTTCTTTAACGGTCAAAAGTGCCGTCGCCGGGATATCGCCGACCTGTTTATGGGAACCGGCTTAGGGCCGCGCTCCTACGCCATTATCGGCCAAGGCATGATTTCCAGGTTGATTGAAGCCCGCCCCGATGACTTGCGTGCCACCCTGGAAGAAGCCGCGGGTATCTCCAAATACAAAGAGCGTCGCCGAGAAACCGAAAACCGTATGCGGCGCACTCAGGAAAATATGGAGCGCTTGGACGATATCCGCGAAGAGCTGGATAAGCAGCTTGAGCGTCTTAAGCGTCAAGCGGAAGCCGCCAAGCGCTACCAAGAGCTAAAACAGCAAGAGTATCGCCTGAAAGGTGAACTTGCGCTGCTTCGTGGGCGCACGCTGCGTGTTGAGCAGTCTCACCAAGAGAGTCGGGTGCGCGAGTTAGAAATCGCGGTTGAAAAAGATGTTTTTGGTGTTCGCCAGTGCGAAACGCGGCTTGAGCAGGCACGCGAGCAGCACGACGAACTGGCAGACGTGCTGGACCGTCATCAGCAGCAGTTTTTTGAAACCACCACGCGTATTGCCCGGCTGGAGCAAGACCAAGCCCATCGCCGCAGCCGAGAGGCACAGCTGGCAAGCGATATTGCCACTGCCCGCCGTGACCTCGACGAGCAGCGCCAAGTCAGTGAAGGTGATCAAGCGCGCTTAGCGGCTATTGATACTCGGTTAGAGGATTTGCTGCCTGAGCATGAGGCGCTTGAAGAGCAGCTGGAAACCCTAGAGCAAACGCTTGCCGACGCAACACCAGCGCTTGAGGCAGCAGAACAGCAGTGGACGGATGCTGAAAATCGCTGGCGTGATGCCAGTCGTGAAGCTGATCGTAGCCAAGATCAGCTACGCGATTTAGAGCAGCGTATTACGCGCCTTCAGGCGGAAAATCAGCGCCGCCGTCAACAGCGGGTCGAGCTGGCGGATGTCGCTGCGCTACGCACTGAACACATCGAGTGTCAGGCTCAGCGCGAAGAGGCAGAGGCGCGTGCCGATGCTTTCCAAACAGAGCGTGACCAATGGCAGCAGCGTTATAACGATGCCAAAGCGGTTTATCAGCAAACCACCCATGCTCGCGACCAGCAACGCGCCCAGTTAAGCCAGCGGCAAGGTGAGCTTGCCTCGTTGCAAGCACTCATTGATGCAGCGCTTGCAGACCATGATCCTGATATTAGCAACGCATTAGCCGCCTATGGTTTGGCCAACGCGCCTCGGCTGGGTGAGTCGATTAGCGTTACTCCAGGGTGGGAGCGGGTTATTTCTTGGCTGCTGGCTCCGTGGCTAAATGCCCGCTTAGTCGCTGCCGATCAGTTAACAGCGCTGCCTGACGCCCTTGCTACTGACTGGTGTTTAATTGACCAAACCCCACGGCCAGCGACAACTGCCAAGTGCTTAGACTCAATGGTAACCGGGGTGGGTGCGTTGGGTGAGTGGTTAGCACGTATTCACTATGCGCAAACACAAGAAGAGGCTGAAACGCTGCTGGCTAGCTTGTCGCCAGGGGAGAGCGTGGTTAGCCGTGACGGCGTATGGCGCGGGCGGGGTTGGCTACATCAGCAGGCCAATGGTGAAGGTGTCGACGCTCTGCTGGTAACACGTAGGCGCTTTGATGAGTTGGCCGTCAGTCGAGAGCAGGATGAAGAGGCGCTAGCGCTGCTGGATGAACAGTGCGAAATGGCAAGCGATGCGATTGAATCCCTGGAACGCAACCGTGACCAGCAAGCTGAGCTAGAGCGTTCCCATGCGGCCACTCTCCAGCAGCTCGCGGTGAAAGAGCAGCGTCTTGCCCAACGTCTTGAGCATTTAGAAAGCCGTGCCACTGAGCTAGATGACGAGCTGGCGCAACTGCAGGAAGATGAGGCGGAGTTAACGCTTACTTTAGAGGAGCAGCGTGCCCGTTGGCATACGGCCATGGAGCAGCTAGAAGCGACCGCCGAAGCGCGCGAAACCAGCGCCGAGCAGCGTAGCCGCCAGCGCGAACAGCGTGACCAATTAAATCAACAGCATGCTCCTCTCAAGGCCCGCCAACAGGCGTTAGCGCTAGAGCGTGAGCGGCTGATTGCTGAACGCGATAGCCTGCGCGCCCAGCAATCCCGCAGCAGCGACACCGAAGAGCGTCTATCGCTGCGTATTGCTGAGTTAGAAGAAGCGCGGGAAATGTTGATAGAGCCTGACGAGCTGGCTTCTGAAGAGCTAGAAGAGCTGTTGCATCAGCGCGAGCAGCAAGAGCGTCGCCTTAACGATACCCGCCAGCAGGCGCAGGCGTTGGGCGAACAGTTGCGTAACGACGAGCTGGCGCGTCAGCAGCATGAGCGTAACCTAGAGCAAAGCCGCGAACAGCTGCAGCAGCGTCGAATGGAGGTGCAAGCCCTAGCCCTAAAAGCGGCCACTCAAGATGAGCAACTGGCGGAGCTAGGCCACGACCCAAACGCGCTGGCAGAGCAGTTGCCAAGTGAGGCTAGCGAGTCTGTTTGGCAGGAGCGCTTGGAAAGTACCTCAGATAAGATCCGTCGTTTGGGCGCGATTAACCTCGCTGCTATTGAAGAGTACGACCAGCAAGCTGAGCGGCGTAACTACCTAGAAGCACAGCACGCTGAACTCACCGAAGCATTAGAAACGTTGGAGCGCGCCATTAAGCGCATTGACCAAGAAACGCGTGTGCGCTTTCGAGAAACGTTCGACCAAGTGAACACGGGGCTACAAACGCTTTTCCCTAGGGTTTTCGGCGGTGGTGCGGCTTGGTTAACCCTTACCGGAGATGACCTGTTGGAAACCGGCGTCGCGATTATGGCGCGTCCCCCGGGCAAGAAAAATAGTACGATTCATCTGC
>SKHS01000225.1 GCA_007116835.1 Halomonas sp. | reverse complement strand
GCGCTAAATCAGGGCGTTCAATTACTGCCCTTGCGGAGCCTTCGATAATGGCACGGGGGCCTTGGTCACCCCCCATTACATCAATCGCTAGGCGCACACAGCACCCACCCTATTTTGCCGCTCATAAAAGCGCTAAGGCTTAAACCTCAACCACTTTACGGCCACGGTAGAAACCGTCTGGAGAAACGTGGTGACGCAGGTGAGTAGTACCGGTTTCTTTGTCCTGAGACAGAGTCGGTGCGCTCAGCGCATCGTGACTACGACGCATACCGCGCTTGGAACGAGTTTTACGGTTCTGTTGAACTGCCATGGGTGTTTACTCCAAGGTATTTAGGGTAAGTGATGCTTACTTTTTGCCTTTCAATGCACCACTGCTTTTCAAAGCACTGAGCACCGCGAAAGGGTTTTTAGCCGAAGCGGACGCTTCCGCTGCGCCTTCAGTTTTGCTGACCAGCTGCTCCGCCGAGACATGGCATTCGGTCTCATCGTGATAGACAACCTGCGGCAAGCTGAGGATAAGTTCATCCTCTATTACCGTCAGCAAGTCCAGCTGTTCATTTTCCACCAGCACCGGCTCATGACTGGCAGGCAGCTTGGCAGCCAAGGCTTCGTCTGCAATCATTCCTAACAGGAAGTCACTGGAAACGTCTTGGCTTAGCGGCACCAGACAGCGGCGACAGGGCAGCGCCAGGGTCGCTTGCAAATGGCCACGAATTTCGCGACGGCCTTGGGCATCAACGCCAAACTCGAGCACGACATGACAGTCGCCGGTTTGGTCACCTGCTTCTTCAGCGAGGCGTGGCAGCTTATTAAGCGCCACTAGGCCTTCAAGTCGTTCGCGGCGGGCTGCAAGCTTATAAGGCTCAACCCGACTGGGGAGTTGTGAGGTCAACATAGGCGCGCAATGATAGGCACTCGCCTCCCCTCTGTCAAAGTTGTCGGCGCAATTCTTACTACATTAACGCTCAAGAGCGGCTAAATAGGCAGGCCACGGCGGTTTCGTTACACTCACATTAATGCTGAACAACACGTCTTCAGGCCTAAAAACGCCCAATACGACCCACAAAAGGAGAACTCTATGCCTCAAACGGATAACGCCTCTCTTGTACTTGCGTCCAGCTCACGCTTTCGCCGAGCCCTTCTGGACAGGTTATTACTGCCCTACCAGTGCTGCTCACCCGACATTGACGAAACGCCTCACCCGGGTGAAACACCCAACGCCTTAGTTCACCGCCTAGCGCTGAGTAAAGCCAACGCTGTCGCCGAGCACTTTCCTGAGCACTGCATCATTGGCTCAGATCAAATTGCCCTGTTTGAAGGTGACATTCTTGGCAAACCTCACACGGAGGAGCGCGCACGGGAGAACTTAACGCGTTTTTCCGGCCAAAAAGTAACCTTTCTAACAGGATTGGCGTTAGTCGACACTCGACACCAACGGCATCACGTCCATATCGAACCGTTTGAGGTGTTTTTTCGCTCGCTGAGCAAGCAAGAGATTGAACGCTACGTCGCCGTGGAGCAACCTCTAGACAGTGCCGGTAGTTTTCGCATGGAAGGGCTCGGCATTAGCCTGTTTGAGAAACTAGAGGGTCGAGACCCCAACGCGCTAATTGGGTTACCGCTAATCGCACTCTGTGACATGCTTCGCCAAGCGGGCATGAACCCGCTCGGCGACGCCTAGCAACGAGGACTTACTGAACGTGCTTACTGCGCCTGAAAGCGCAGCGGTGAGTGCGAGGAGTGCAGCCCGACGAGTTCTGCGGCTGTTTGGGTAAAGCGCCGAGTGAGACGCTCAAAAGGATCCAGGCGGGGCGTGTAGTCCTGCCACTCAGCCTTACCCACCTGATCACGCGCCACCTGCTCAAGATTTGCCAGTTGATCCACCAACCCTAACTCAAGCGCCTGCTCGCCGCTCCAGATAAGCCCGGAGAAAAGCTCAGGGCTGTCGCTTAAACGCTCGCCACGGCCAGCCTGAACATCATCAATGAACTGCTCATGGGTTTGATTCAACACCGTTTGCCAAAAGCTAGCCACTTCTGCATCAAGGGGTTGAAACGGGTCTAAAAAGGCTTTGTTCTCACCCGCGGTGACAACACGGCGCTCAATACCGAGCTGATCAATCGCTTCCTGAAAGCCAAATCCAGCATAAATCACCCCAATAGAACCCACCAAGCTTGCCGGAGAGGCCACAATATCATCGGCAGCAGAGGCAATATAATAAGCGCCACTGGCCCCGATATCTTCAATCACCGCGATAATCGGCTTATCTCCAAGCTCACGCAGCCGCATAATTTCTGAATAAATACGCTGTGACTGCACAGGACTTCCTCCCGGACTGTCAATGTGTAGCACAACAGCAACGGCACTCTCCGATGACCATGCCCGGTTGAGCCCCTTAATGATCCGTTCCGCATTCGTCGGCGCATCACTAGCAATCACACCATGAACTTCCACGAGCGCCAAGTGACGCTGGGTAGGCAGAGAAGAGACTGGCTCAGCCAACAGCACGCGATAAACCGTGGTGGTTAAAGAAACAAGCACAATCGCAAGTAACATTAAGCGAAAGAACAGTTTCCAACGGCGGGTTCTGCGCTGCTCGGTCAAAACACCGCCAACCCAACGATCCATCATTTCCAGCTGCGCTAGCCGCTGTCGCTCACGCAGCGTCTCTGCATCATCGCTTTCAGCCCCCGGCAGTGGTTGCTGTGCGGACTGCTGGGTAATCTCTGGCCCTTGGGTCCAACGATCACTTGGGTCTTTTTGTGGAGCGGCGTCGCCTGCTTGGGTGCCACTACCATTATCACCACGCTGTTGCTCATCACTCATAAACAATTCCTAGTGTTCGTCGCCTGGCTGCACCTCGCCTGCCCGCAGCCACTGTTAATGCTCCTCACCGTGAAGCCAGTCAAACAGCATCTCCACATTATCTGCCATCCACACGGGCTGGCTGGCGGCCAGTCGTGCGGGCGCATGTACGCCGTAAGTCACACCCACCCGATCCATACCGATGGACCGCGCCATTTCAAGGTCGTACTCGGTATCACCTACCATCACCGCGCGCTCAACCGGCACTTTTAGCTCATCAAGCAGCTCAGCCAGCATTTGCGGGTGTGGCTTTGAACGCGTTTCGTCGGCAGTACGACTGGCATGGAACCATCTGCCACTGCCTGTCTCGGCAAAAATTCGGTCGAGACCGCGGCGACTCTTACCCGTTGCAACCGCCAACCGCTGGTGCTGACGCTCCCGCAAACGAGCCATCTGCGCGCTAACACCTTCAAAAAAAGACATCGGCGTGGTGTCACCCTCGACAAAATGGTAAGCATAACGCTGACGTAAGTGCTCCGCCTGAGCAAGAGAGATGCCTGGACAAAGTTTGGCAATTGCCTCAGGCAACCCCAACCCAATGATATCCTCGATAGCACTGACCTCTAACGCCCCCCACTTTGCATCAATCGCAGCGGCCTGCATGCAGGCGACGATTTTCGGCACGGAATCCATCAACGTGCCGTCCCAGTCAAAAATAATTAATTCATAACGCATACGATTTCCTTATTGCCGGGCACGCTTCAAGGCGTCTTCAAGTGCCTCTGGCAGCGGCGCTTTTACGGTAACGGGGCGGCCATTGCCTGGCTCAGGAAATGTTAAGGCACGGGCATGCAAAAACAGGCGGCCCACGCCTAGGCGCTGCGCCATGTGATTACTTTCACGGGTACCATATTTATCATCACCTAACAGCGCATGCCCCGCATGAGCAGCGTGCACACGAATTTGGTGTGTTCGCCCTGTCACGGGTTCAGCTTCTATGAGCGTGACCTTCTCAAACGTCTCCACTACCGAAAAGTGAGTCCGAGAAACCTTGCCATTGGGATCCACCCGCACCCGCCGCTCACCATTGCCCGCATCAAAGCGGTCTAGCCGAGCACTCACATAGGTTTTTCGTGCAGGCCAGCGTCCGCTAACCAACGCTAGGTAGCGCTTGTCCATCGCGTGCTTTTTAAGCGATTCGTTAAGGGTGACTAACGCATCGCGAGACTTTGCTAACAGTAGGCAGCCTGACGTATCGCGATCCAAACGGTGAACCAGCTCTAAGAAGGTCAGATCATCGCGCACCTGACGCAGTGCCTCGATCAAGCCAATTTTAACGCCACTGCCCCCATGAACCGCCAAACCGGAAGGCTTATTGATCACCATCCAATCCGGCCCTTCCATGATGACGCTACCAATTAAGAGATCACGCAAATTATCACTGACTTCTTTGACCGCTTCTCTCGGCGCTAAGCGTAGCGGAGGAACACGCACCAAGTCGCCGGCCTGAAGGCGGTAGTCCACTTTGACCCGCTTTTTATTAACCCGCACCTCACCTTTACGCACAATGCGGTAGATGAGTGCGCGTGGCGCGCCTTTTAGTCGTGTCATTAAAAAGTTATCAATTCGCTGTCCAGCTTGCTCCGGGGCGATATCCACCCACTGCACTTCACGCCCTTCGGCCATTACCGCACACTCCTAGTATAATTTTGTTACGTCAGGCTAAAAACGGCATTCTAACGTAGACCCATGGGCATTGCGTCAATTGCTGGTAGTTGTCTTTACTGTTATATTCAAAAACGCTCACCGGCTGAGCGTGGCTCACCTGTAGATATTCTGATTATGACGACTGATGACTACCGGTGAACAACCACACTTTGCCCAAGCGCTTGCACGACTAACACGCAGGCCAGAGCATCAGCAGGAAAAGAACAGGTAAGATAAAGAACCGGTAAAAGCAGCAATAGCTAGCAATAACGCACTGGATACACAGTTACTCTGCCGTCTGTTTTTCTGACGACAGATACGCTTAAGCCTCGCCCGCAATGGCAGGCGATTAATGAATAAACGTCACGCCCCAAGCAGCCTCTCCTTTTCGTCACAAGGCGCTGCATTGCTTGGGGCGCCAAGTTCAACGCTGTGCCACTGACCAGCGTTGGCGAATCGATGAATGCCAGGTGTTGGCGGTGTCAGCAGAGCCGGATGGACGTGACAGCCACCGAAATATGTTCTGCCTCCGCCACGTACTCAACGCCCCTCGGCCGGGTCGGCACTTGATGCCTTCCCGGTTTAATGCGTCAGCATAGCAATGCGCCGAGCACAAGCACGCAGCACCCAGCGATTCGTCTGCGCCCAGGCTCGTTGGTACGCAACGCTACGTGAGACAACATGAAACGGATGCTAATTAACGCAACCCAGCCAGAAGAGCTGCGGGTTGCGCTGGTAGACGGGCAACGACTGTACGACTTAGACATTGAATCGGGTGCTCGGGAACAAAAGAAAGCCAATATATATCGGGGCAAAATCACCCGCGTAGAACCCTCTCTTGAAGCGGCCTTTGTTGATTTTGGCGCAGAGCGCCACGGCTTCTTGCCTTTAAAAGAAATTTCTCGCGAATACTTTATCAAAGACGTTTCTGGCCGCCCCAGCATTAAAGAAGTGCTGAAAGAGGGCCAAGAAGTCATCGTCCAAGTCGATAAAGAAGAACGTGGCAATAAAGGCGCGGCACTTACCACCTTTATTAGTTTAGCGGGCCGTTTTCTAGTACTGATGCCCAACAACCCTCGTGCTGGCGGTATTTCGCGCCGCATAGAAGGCGATGACCGCAGCCAGCTGAAAGACGCTATGGGCCAACTGACCGTTCCGGACAAGATGGGCCTGATTGTACGCACAGCGGGCATCGGCCGCAGCCCGGAAGAGCTGCAGTGGGATCTGGATTATCTGGTACAAGTATGGGAATCCATCACCACCGAAGCAGGCAAGCGCTCGGCACCTTTCCTGATTTACCGTGAATCCAACGTTATTATTCGCGCCATGCGCGATTACCTACGCCAAGATATTGGCGAGGTGTTAATTGACAGCCCCGAGATTCATGAGGAAGCCCTGTCCTTTATTCGCCAGGTCATGCCTTCTTATCAGCAGAAAATTAAACTTTACGTTGATGAGGTGCCGCTATTTTCGCGCTTCCAAATTGAGTCGCAAATCGAAACGGCCTATCAGCGCGAAGTAAAACTACCGTCCGGCGGCTCTATTGTTATCGATCACACCGAGGCCCTGGTCTCTGTTGATATTAACTCTGCCAGAGCCACACGCGGCAGCGATATTGAAGAAACCGCACTACAAACCAACTCCGAAGCCGCCGACGAGATTGCTCGCCAGCTGCGTCTGCGGGACATTGGCGGCCTAGTCGTCATCGACTTTATCGATATGGGGCCCGCGCGCAATCAGCGTGAAGTTGAAAACCGCATGCGCGATGCACTGAAGCTGGATCGCGCCCGGGTGCAAATTGGCCGTATTTCACGCTTTGGCTTAATGGAGATGTCGCGCCAGCGCTTACGTCCTTCGCTTGGCGAGACCAGCGGTGTGGTCTGCCCACGTTGTAACGGCCAGGGTACGATTCGTGATGTTCGCTCTCTGTCGCTCTCCATTATGCGCCTGATTGAAGAAGAGGCGATGAAAGAGCGCAGCGCCCAAATTCGCGCTATTCTGCCGGTACCAGTGGCTACCTACCTGCTGAACGAAAAGCGTAGCGTTCTGGCTGATATCGAATCCCGACAGGGTGTTCGCGTCGTTTTACTGCCAAACCCAGAAATGGACACACCTCATTACGATGTCCAGCGCCTTCGGGTTGACCATTTAGATGACGATGAGAGCCATACGCTTTCCAGCTTTGAGCTGTCTACCGATACAGAAGTTGGCAAAGAGCCCGACCCAAGCTTTACGCCGCCTGCGCTACGTGCCGAAGCTGCGGTAAAAAGCGTGGTACATAATGCGCCCGCACCCGCCTCGCTACAGACAGAAAAAGCACCGGAAAAAGCGGCAGCTAAAGCCACCACAAAAGCGTCTTCAACACCAGCGCCTGCTGCAGAAGAGCAACCCAGCGTACTTGGGCGCTTTATCCGTGGCTTTGCCAAGCTGCTAGGCGGCGACGACAGCGCTACCAGCCAGCCTGAAGAGCAAGCGCCCGCTGCTCCCAAACAGCCTGACCGAAACAGCGGCAGCAATCGCACTCAGCGCAATGACAGCAAGCCAAAGCCAGTGCGCGAACGCAGCGAAAGCACCCCCAAAAGTGAGCAACGCAGCAACCCGTCACGCAACGCTGCTAGCAACACCGCCAGTAACACCACCACAAATAGCGACGATGCTACCGATAAGCGCAGTGGCCCTAGCCGCACGCGCAATCGCCGCCGCCACCCCCAGCATGACGATACCAAATCACAGGAAAATGGTCAGAAAAACGGTCGTCAGAAAGAGCAACCCACAGAGCCGGTAGCGAAAGAGGCTAACCGAGATGACTCTGCTAAACCTGCAACGCAACCTGAAAGCCGCCGCGAGAAACCACGCGACACCAAGCCAAAGAACGAAGAGACACGCGACACCAAGCCAAAGAACGAAGAGACACGCGACCCAGCGGCTCAAGTTGAGGGTAGCCAGCAAGAAGATGGCAAGCCAAAGCGCACGCGCAACAATCCGCGCAACCGCTCACGCAGTAAGGCAATTAACCCCCAAGCAGAAGCCGAGCAGTTGAAACTTCAGGCCGAGGCAGTCGCCAACGCGGCACAACCACCTAGCAGTGAAGCAACGCCCGGAGGCGATACACCGAAGGCTCAAGAAAACAGCTCAGCTAAACCGATGGTGGAAGCCGCGACTGAGACGCCAACCCAGAGCAGCGAAGAAGAAGCGGCAAACACCACCGACGGAACGACGGCAGAGCGACCTGCTGACAACGCCGAAAAAGCGCGTAAAGCAACTCGTCAGCGTCGCCAACCTCAACAAGCCGACGCGCCGAAAGCTGACGCGCCGAAAGCTGATGACGCCGCAGCCGCGCCTCAGCTGTCTACAGACAACCATGTAGCGGTAGAGGAGCCCTCCAACAGTGCATCAGTAAGCACCGACGAGGAAAAACCGGCGACCCCAGCAGCTGAGCCAACGGTTCAAGCACAGCCGTCACTGGAAGAAACTAGCAGCGAGACGGCAGCAAATGCCTCTGCGGACAGCGAACCAGTACGCCAAACAAGCGAAGAAGTAGCTGAAAGCCCTGCAGAAACGCAGGAGCAGGATAAGCGCACTGCACGTGACGACAGCTCGCTCAGCACGCAGGACAGCCCTCAGGAGAAAGCCAACGCTGCTGAGACTGCTGAGACTGCTGTCAGCGATGTTAACGCCGAAGAGCCTGCGGCACCTCAAGCCACTGATGCTAAAGAAAACGCAACAGCACAGCCAAAAGCAGACGAAAGCGCCCTAGCCAGTGAATTAGCGATGCCTGCTCAACCGCCTAGCGAAGATGCTCAAGCGTCTACCTCCGAGACTAAGCCGACAGAAGCAGCCGCCGCATCCGAGGCACCGCCATCACCTGCCTCTACCCAAGATGCAGCGCCTAAATCACGTCGACGCCGTCGTGCGCATAACGACCCACGTGAATTGCGCAAGCAGGCACAAAACACTAACCAAGAGTAGTTGTCGCGGCACTCGTTACACCAGTGCTAAAAAACCCCGCAGATGAACTGACCCCATAAACTTGTACAGTGAACAACTAAGCGGCCAAGGCCTGATTCCGGTACTGCACCGGACTCAGGCCTTT
>SKHS01000177.1 GCA_007116835.1 Halomonas sp. | reverse complement strand
GTTAATCATAAAAAATGGGAACACCGGCACTAGGCGAAGGGTAAAGAGATAAAAGGCGCCGTCTTTATCAACGCCACGGTTGACCGTTTCAAACTGGCGGGGAAAGCGCTTCTCAATGGGTTGGCGAAACAGAAACCGCGAGACTAAAAACGCCAGCGTGGCTCCGATAGTGCTGGCAAAGGAGATAATCAACAGCCCCCAGCCAAGGCCAAAAAGCGCGCCACCCAGCAGGGTGAGAAGTGTCGCACCTGGTAGTGAAAGCGCCGTCATCACCACATATATGGCAAAGAAAATACCCGCAACTTGCCAAGGTGAGCGTTGAAACGCTGCTTGGAAATCGCTGCGATAGGCTTGCAGGGTTTCCAAGGTGAAAAACGTGTGGGCACCGCTTAGGTAAAAGCCGAGCACGGCCAGTAACAGCAGGGTGATAATCAGTAGGCGCTGACGGTTCATGGCAGGCTCCTGGGGCAGGGGAGGTTAGACACATAACATTCGGTGAGTATCAGTGGCGCACAGCGCGAATTCCTTACGCCTTGGTTGCGTATTGCAGGGTGTGTTGCCAGCGCTGCCAGTCTTCTGGGCGGTCAATATCCCACATGGTGTCGGGAAAGATGGCTTCCAAGGACAGCGCTTCAAGCCGCTGTCGAGTGACTTGGAGCACTTGCTCGGTTCCCCAAGGAATGTTCTTAAAGAGGCTAGGATGATCGTCATGAGTGCCGATCAACCCATAGCCGCCGTCTTCGGCAGGTAAAATCACCACTGGCACGTCTGTAAGCGCTGCACTGCACTGCCTAAGCATGGCAACGGTGATACTAGGGCAATCAGTGCCCATCACCATCGACGGACCTTGAGTGCTATTCAGTGCATGACGTACGCGCATTCCCACATCGCCCTGAAGTTGAGCGGCGAGCGATATGCCGTAGTAAGCCTGCAGCTCCACAAACAAAGGGTGCTGATGCTCTAAGGAAGTCCATAGTGTGACGTGTTGCGATCCCAGGGCTTGGCAGGCGGTGGCAACGCAGTGGCGAACCATGGTGGCGTGGGCTTGCGCCGCGCCTTCTGGCCCCAGGCAAGGAATTAAGCGCGTTTTCGCCTGCCCTGGCAGTGGGGCTTTGGCCAGCAGATGTAAATGAGGCTGCACGGTTGGCTTAACGGGCATTGCGATACTCCTTGGCCAGTTGGGTGGCGCTTACGCCGCGCCAGTAGCGGTAACGCAGCCGCCACATGAGGTAAATGGTTTTACAGGCACCAAACTGATCCCAGCGCCTGCCTGAGCTTACCACTTTGGTGCGTAGACAGACGGGGGGAGAAAGCATCTTCAGCTGCTTGCTTAGCTCGATATCTTCCATTAGTGGCTGGTCGGGAAAGCCGCCCACTGCGTCAAACGACTCTCGGCGAAGAAACAGGCTCTGGTCGCCGGTGGCGATACCGCTTAGCCGTGAGCGTAGGTTCATCATCCGGCTAACGATAGGCAGCCAGCGGCTTTTGCCCTCAAGTTGAATATCAAACCGCCCCCAAGCACTGGCTTCCAGTGCCTGGGTGATTAGCTTACTGGCTCCTTCGGGAAGCCGGGTATCGGCATGAAGAAACAGCAGCGTCGGTGCGTTCGCGTGTTCTGCGCCCAGGTTCATCTGCCGCGCCCGGCCAGGGTCACTCGTCAATAGCTTATCCACTAGCGGGGTGGCCAGCGCCACGCTGTTATCGTGACTTCCGCCATCGACCACAATAATTTCCACGCCTGTCTCTCGCAGTGGTTGCAGCAGCGTCAATGCCGCTTCAATCCCTGCAGCCTCATTCAGCATTGGAATTACAATGCTAAGTTTAGGCGACTCAACGCCCGGGTTAACCCAGGGCAATGATCGGCCCACCGGCGGCATGGGCATCGGCTTCATCATGGGTGACCAGCAGTGTGGGCAGGCCCGCCTCGCGCAGTTGGCCGAACACGAGGGTGCGCATTTCCTGGCGCAAGGCCGTGTCCAGCTTGGAAAATGGCTCATCCAGCAGTACGGCGCGGGGCTGTGAAAGCAGCAGGCGCATCAGCGCCACCCTGGCCTGCTGGCCGCCGGAAAGAGTGGCTGGGTCGCGAGTTTCAAAGTCCGCCAACCCCACCTGTTCCAGCGCTAGGGAGACTTGCTGGCGCTTGTTTTTGGCACGGTGTGGCAAACCAAAGCGCAAATTCCCCGCCACGCTTAAATGCGGAAATAGCATTGGGTCCTGAAACAGCAGGCCAATGCCGCGCCGTTCGGCGGGCAGTGTGTCCAGGCGTTTATCGCCAAGATAGAGTTCACCTTGGGCCTGAAAGGCAGGCGACAAAAAGCCCGCCAGATAGGCCAGTAGCGTGGACTTTCCCGATCCAGAAGGGCCCATCACGGTTAATACGTCGCCTGGCGCAATGTCACGGTGCATTGCCAGCAGCGTTTCGCCTGCCAGGGTGATCGTTATCTGCTTGATGTGCAGCGTTTGCAGGGTAGGGGTCATGCAGCTCCTCGCATCTGGCGGCGTTTTGCCCACACAAGGCGGGGAATCAAGAGTGCCAGACTAAAGCCAATAAACGGCAGCAGCGCCTGCAGTAGTGCCAATACCGCCACTAGCCTGCGATTGCCGCCAGACGCCATGGCAACGGCTTCGGTAGTGATGGTGGGAACACGTCCACCGCCAAGCAGCAGCGTTGGCAAATACTGCCCGATACTGACGGCTAAGCTCACTGCGCAGGCGGTGAGTAACGGGGCCAATAAAAGTGGCAGGCGTACCTGCCAGAAAGCTCGCCAGGGTGGAACACCCAGCGACAGTGCCACCTGTACCCAGCGTGGGTCCAGCCGACGGTAGGCTTCTGATAGTGATAAATAGAGATACGGCACGACAAATAGCAGGTGAACAGCCACCACCAAAGCGTGCTGAGGGCGGATGGCAACGCTTTCAGCGGCGACCACCAAGCCAAATAGAAAGGCCACTTGCGGTACAATAAGCGGTAGATAAAGCAGCCACTGAACACGCCGTGCAGGCAGGTGATGGCGCGCTGCATGTTCCAATGTTGCCACTACCAGTAGCGCGGCGATAAGCGTCGCGACGAGTCCGATACTCAGCGTATTCATTAGTGGTGTCGCCACGCTGGGCAGGATGCGCTGCCAGTGATCCAGTGTGAAGGTACCCGGCAGTGCATCCGGAAAGCGCCAAAAGCCCGCTACCGAAAACAGTGCCAGCCCGGCCAGCGCACTTATCGCCAGCAGAGTGACGGTTAACAGCAGCGCGCGGCCGCCAAACGCAATCGCCGTTGACCCTGATAACCGTGCGCCGTTGGTCAGCCAGCGTTGGCTGAGGCGTTTGACCCCTTGTTCGCCAAGCCACCAGGTTAGTAGTGCCGCCAGGGTAACGCCGAGCTGCAGCACGGCACCGGCAGAGGCCATAAAGCGGCGGCTTAAGTCGGGGTCGTTAAACCAGGTGAGAATCGAAACACTCAGCGTTGGCGGTAGAGTGGGGCCAAGAATCAAGGCCATATCCACCACTGAGGTGGCGTAGGCAATGACGGCGTAAACCGGCAAGCGAATCAGTGGGTAAAGCGCAGGGAAAACGCACTTCAGCCAGGCAATGCCAGGCGCGTAGCCCAGCGAACGCGCCAGGGTGACACGTTGTTCAGGGCGTAACTGAGGCAGCGCTGCCAAGCTCATCAGCAGCAAAAAGGGCACTTCTTTGAGGATTAAACCTGCCATTAGCGCCAGCCCTAGCGGGTCGTTGACGATCAGCAGGTCAGGTGGGCGTTCCCACCCGGTAAGTCCAGGTGAGACCCAGCGCACCAGCAACCCAGAGGGGGCAATCAAAAAGGCTAAGCCAAAGGCCACGGCTGCATGCGGAATGGCCAGTAGCGGCGAGACCATTCGCCGAATAGCACGGTCAATCCAGGTGCCTTGGCTGGCAGCCAGAAATAGCACCACAATAAACAATGACACCAGCGTGGTGATCAGCCCGCTAAAATAGCTCAGCAATATGGAACGGTGCAGACCAGCACGCCCCCACAGGACTTGCCATGCTTCTAAATGAAATGTATCTCCCCCGAGCACTGGCAAATAGCCAAAGGCAGGCAGCAGAACCATCATTAGCCCTGCTGTCACGGGAATGAACAGCAGGGCTATTATCAGTATTGGTGCTACTCGTAACATCAATCAGTTGACGCCATAACGTTGAAGCCAAGCCTCTTGCAGTGCTGTCATCCAGCTGGGGTGCGGTTCAGCCAGAGTATTGGAAAGCGCGTCGGCGGGCAGCGCAGAGGGGTGTGAGCCACCCTGCTCGAAAAGCGCCTGATCACTCTCTTTCAGCTGATTGATGGCCAGCACGCTGCGGTCGCCCCACATATCAAGCGATTGTTTTGTTGCCTGGGCCCTGGGCGAAAGTAGGAAGTTGGCCAGCGTCATGGCGCCTGCCTTGTGAGGGGAATTGTAGGGAATAGCCACGAAATGGACATTGCCCAGGGTGCCGCCTTCCAGTACATAGCTGCGCACGCTGTCTGGCAGTTCGTGTTCCCTGACGGCCACGGCAGCATCGGTCGGGTAGAAGGAAAACGCCAGGCTCAATTCGCCATCACTCATCAGGTTTCGAAGGTGAGGCCCGGAGTCCGGGAAACTGCGGCCGCTGCGCCACAGATTCGGATGAAGCGCATCCAGATAGCGCCATAGAGGAGTTGTTATGTCTTCGAACTCACTGTCTACCACTGGCTGGTAGAGGGCATCATTCTGGTCGGTCAACTCGATCAGCGCCTGTTTCAGAAACGTACTGCCGGTAAAGTCAGGAATGCGCGGGTAACTGAACTGGCCAGGGTTTTCCTTGACCCAGCCAAGCAGGGCGTCAATGCTCTGGGGCGGGGTGTCGGTCTGGGCGCTGTCGTAATAAAAGGTAATCTGCGCCTTGCCCCAGGGGGATTCGTAGCCGTCGGTGGGTAGGGTAAAGTCAGTCACAACTTCTGGGTTATTGTCCGGATCGGTCAGCGCGAAGTTGGGTAGTGATTCCGTAAAGGGGCCAAATAACAGGTTCTGTTCGCGCATGGCGGCAAAGTTTTCACCATTGATCCAGACCAGGTCGATACTGCCGTCGTCATCATTGCCTGCCTGTTTCTCAGCCAGCACGCGTGCCACTGCACTGCTGGTGTCATCCAGTTTGACGTGTGTCACCTCGACCTCGAATTCGGCCTGCATCTGCTCCGCCACCCAGTCGATATAGCGGTTGGTTCGGCTGTCCCCAGCCCAAGCGTTCCAGTAAACGGTTTGCCCTGCGGCGGCTTCCAGTACGGCGTCCCAGTCATTGGGATCCGGGGCCGCCGCGGCGGGCAGCGCCAGTGACAACATCGCGGTGGCGATGGCGGTCGTTAAGGCAGCGCGTGGTTTCATCGTATACCTCGTAAAATCAGTTATTTATAGAGAAGCTTTTAAGTGAAGAAGTTCATTGTGCACATGCTCAATAATGGGCAGTGACAGATAGTGCTCGACTCGGTCGCGCACATGCTCAATGACGGCGGCATCGGTTAACTCTGCTGACCAGTCCTGGCCGCGGTGCTCGGTATCTGTACTTTGCAAATGCTGGGCTCGCCACTTGGCGCACCAGGTCAGCGACCACAGCCAAGTAGCACGGCGGCAGGCCACCAGGGTTTCCGCACTGGGTGATTTGCCCATACGTGCCTGCCAGCGCTGATAAAAGGCGACGACTTCGTCCAGGGTGAGCACTGCCTGGCTGTTAACGTCCCAGGTGGTTGAGGTGTAAAGCGAGGTGTGGGCGAGATCAATGCCCGGGAGACCATAGCGGCACTTCTCTAAGTCCACCAGCACCGCGCGTCCCTCTTCAGTGATCAAAAAGTTGCCGGGGTGGGTGTCAAAGCTAATCAAGCAGCGATCGGCATCGGGTAGCGTGACGAGCAGCGCTTCCAGCTCGTCGCGAACACGTGCAATAACATCGCTACTCAAATCGGCTTTTTCCAGCCACTGGGCTTGGCGGCTGACTTCTTCACACATGGCCTGCCAAGGGTCATTGGGGGCGAGTAGAGGAGCTGGTTGGTTTGGCAGGGACAGTTGATGCAGGCTGGCCAGGGCGTCGGCAATGCGCGGTAAGTCGTCCGGTAGCTGCGCTAGTCGGCCTTCAATGGCATCGACCAGCAGCCCGCCACGGGGCAGGCCATCGCTCACGGGCAATATGCCATGCAAACGCGGCACATGGCCACCCTCGCTGGCGCGCTCATAGCACGCAGCTTCATAGGCTAGGTTATCGACTGGGGCTAGGTTCATTTGGCTCTGTTTTGGCAGCCGTGCGACCCAGTCATCGCCATTGCGGTGTATCCACACATGATCGTGGGCAAGCCCGGTATCCGCCATTGGAGAAAGCGATTGGTAAGCGATCTTTGCCTGTTGCAGGGTGTTTTCCAGTGCCTGCAAACGCGCCGCTAATGGTGTTGGCATAGCTTCGTCCGTGTCGGTATATGTTTAGCAATGCCACTTAGTGGCAGTATTGTCGCCAACCTTACATGTTCTGTCGTAAAGAGAGATCAAGGCGCAGCTAAGAGGCGTTAAAATAAACGTATTGATAGCCTACCTATGTGCTAAAAAATGGTTGCCTAGCGGTGAGTTTGCTGATGATAACTTAGGATGCGATCTTTATTCTTTGCTGGCATTCATCGGACGATTGCTACTGTTTATTTAGAGCTGAGAATTAATGAAAAAAACTGCTATTGATGCGGCGGATATCCGCATTCTTTGCGCATTACAACAACATGGCCCGCTCAGCAAAATGAAGTTATCAGAGTTGGTCAATCTGTCCCCAACCCCCTGCTGGGTGCGTTTTAACCGTTTGAAACAGGCGGGGCTCATCCGTGGGTATCATGCAGATATCGCCCTTGATCACATCGCGAACGCCTCTAAGGTGGTGGTGACTGTTTCTCTTAAGGAGCATCAGAAATCGGCGTTCGAGCGTTTTGAACGTTACATCAGTCAAGTGGATGAAATTATCGAGTGTATTGCGACGGGCGGAGGCATGGATTATGTCTTGAAAGTTGTAACCCCAAGTTTAGACGCGTTTCAGCAGGTGATAGACGGCCTTCTCGCCCCAGAGTTGGGAGTAGAACGTTATATGACGTATATCACTACCCGAGAAGTAAAGTCGACCCAGTTGAATCTCGCTTGTCTGATGACGGATAAAAGCCGCTAGGCAACGCCAGCGGCAGTTTCACGACTGCTTTTAGTCTTCTAACCCCAGACCCTCTTCAATTCACCCTGCTAGATATGGCGAGTGAAACAGGCTGCATTATCACTTGTTACCAAGCCATCAAAACTTGGTCTGTTCAGACTTTTCAAACCGGCTTTTTAGGCCGCGTCGGCACGTCATGTACCCCTATAGTGCATATACCGAACGCTTAGTCGTTCGCCAGTATATAAAACACTACAAAAACAAGGTGGTTAGCATGCCAGACGCAACATTAAATAAAGTGGTTAGCATCAATAAGGAAGACGATTTTGGTTTCGGTACACAGATTCGTAAGTCGCCTTACTTTGATGCAACCGTTCGCTGGGGCGCAACGGCGTTTTCGGTCTACAACCATATGTATATCCCTCGCGCATTCGGAGATCCCGAGCAAAACTTCTGGAATTTAGTGAATGACGCGATTTTGTGTGATGTCGCTGCCGAGCGTCAGGTGGAAATTACCGGCCCGGATGCCGCTGAATTTGTGCAGATGATGACGCCGCGCGACTTGTCCTCCATGGCCGTTGGTCAGTGTAAATACATCCTGATGACCAATGCCGAGGGCGGTATTCTGAATGATCCGATTCTACTTCGACTGGCAGAGAACCACTTTTGGATATCGTTAGCCGACAGCGACATGTTGCTGTGGGCGCAGGGGCTTGCTGTTTACTCTGAGCTGGATGTGGCGATCAACGAACCGGATGTCTCTCCTTTGCAGTTACAGGGGCCACGCTCCGGTGACGTGATGAAGGTACTGTTTGGTGACAGCATCATGGATCTTCGCTACTTCTGGTTGCGCGAGGTCGAGCTGAACGGAATTCCGCTGGTTGTGTCGCGAACCGGCTGGTCGAGTGAACTGGGTTACGAGCTCTATTTGCGAGATGGTTCGCGGGGGGATGTACTCTGGGAGACCATCATGGCTGCTGGTGAGCCTTTTGGGTTGAAGCCTGGGCATACGTCGTCAATACGTCGCATCGAAGGTGGCATGCTTTCCTATCATGCGGATGCGGACATGCATACCAACCCTTACGAATTGGGCATGGATCGTCTAGTAGCCCTGGACATGAAGGCCGACTTTATTGGCAAAGCTGCTTTGCAGCGCATCCAGGCCCAAGGTGTGAGCCGTAAACAGGTTGGGCTATGGATTGACGCCGCGCCACTGAAAGGGCCAAACACTTCTTTCTGGCCGCTTGAGCACAATGGCGAAACCATCGGTAAAGTAACCTCCGCTGTTTACTCCCCGCGCCTGGAGCAGAATATTGCGCTGGCGATGGTGGCGGTTGAATATGCCGAGCTTGGAACAGAGCTGGAAGTGCGTACCGCCAGCGGATCAGCTCGGGCCATTGTTGTCGAGAAACCTTTCTTTGACCCCACAAAGAAGCTCGCCGTATCCGCATAAGAGCAAGCGCGTGGCCGAGGGCGATTGCT
>SKHS01000140.1 GCA_007116835.1 Halomonas sp. | reverse complement strand
TATCGAATGCCTCCTGCACCACTAACTGCCTGGTGCCGTTACTGACAGTACTAGACGAAGCCTTAGGGCTTGAGCATGGCGTGACGACCACGATTCACTCAGCGATGAACGATCAGCCGGTCATTGATGCCTACCATCAAACCGACCTGCGTCTAACGCGCTCAGCTATGCAGTCTATTGTGCCGGTGGATACGGGGCTAGCCGTGGGCATTAGCCGCCTGATGCCTAGCTTAGCAGGGCGCTTTGAGTGTCTGCACATGCGCGTTCCAACCATTAACGTCTCGGCCATGGATGCTGCGTTAACCGTACGTCATGACACCAGCGCGGCCCAGGTTAACGCCTTGTTACGCGGCGCTAGTCAACAGCGTTTAGCTGGCGTATTGGGCTATACCGAAGCGCCCATGGCATCAATTGATTTTAATCACGACCCGCGCTCTGGCATCCTAGACGCCACGCAAACCCGAGTTGCGGGCACGCGCTTAATCAAGTTGCTGTGCTGGTTTGACAACGAATGGGGCTTTGCCAACCGCATGCTGGATATTAGCCAACGGCTGGCAGTACTTTCGACATCCAATGAACACTAGGCATAGCGTACTTTTTTTATCCGCTTGAACACGAGGAAACCGCTCACATGAACGTGCAAAAAATGACCGACCTGCCCCTGGAAGGGCAGCGCGTACTGATTCGTGAAGACCTGAATGTACCGATCAAACATGGTCGCGTTTCCAGTGATGCCCGCCTACGTGCGGCGCTGCCCACGATTCAGGCGGCAGCTCAAGCAGGTGCAAAAGTGCTGCTGATGAGCCACTTAGGTCGCCCCACTGAAGGTGAGCTAGCTGAAGAATTTTCGTTAGCGCCCGTGGCGGAGCGCTTAACCGAGCTACTAGGCCACCCCGTTGCATTAATCAAAGATTATCTCGATACAGCGCCAACATTAGCTAACGGTGATGTCGTGCTGTTAGAAAACGTACGCTTTAACAGCGGTGAAAAGAAAGACGACGAGCAGCTTGCTAAGCAGTACGCAGCGCTATGCGACGTGTTCGTCATGGATGCTTTCGGCACCGCTCACCGTGCCCAAGCCTCTACCCACGGCGTGGCACGCTTTGCCCCACAGGCGTGCGCCGGCCCGCTGCTTGCCCAAGAGCTAGAGGCGCTTAAAAAAGCATTGGCAACCCCAGCACGCCCCATGACAGCAATTGTCGGCGGCTCTAAAGTGTCCACCAAGCTAGATGTGCTCACAGCCCTTTCCGACAAGTGCGATCAGCTAATTGTCGGCGGAGGTATCGCCAACACGTTTATTGCGGCGGCAGGCTATAATGTCGGCAAGTCGCTCTACGAAGCGGAGTTAATTGGTCAGGCAAAGGCACTGATGGAGAAAGTCTCTATTCCGCTGCCAACGGACGTGGTAGTGGCTACCGAGTTTTCGGAGTCCGCCACAGCCGTAATCAAACCGGTTGACCAAGTCGCTGATGATGAAATGATTCTAGATATTGGCCCCGACACCGCCACTTATTTGGCCAGCTTGCTGAAAGAGGCAGGCACCATTTTATGGAATGGCCCGGTCGGCGTGTTTGAAATTGATCAGTTTGGTAAAGGCACTGAAGTGCTTTCCCAAGCCATTGCCGACAGCAGCGCATTTTCAATCGCTGGGGGCGGTGATACGTTAGCGGCTATCGATAAATACGCCATTGCCGACCGTGTTTCCTATATATCGACGGGCGGTGGCGCGTTTCTTGAATACGTTGAAGGTAAGCAATTGCCTGCCGTTGCTGCTCTCGAAGCGGCCGCTCAGCGCGGTTAATACCCAGCGAGGTGAACCAGCACGCTCACTGCACTCGTTCACACAGACAACTCAATTTTGACATACAGATAAGGTGACCCCATGGCTTTGATCAGCATGCGCCAAATGCTCGACCACGCTGCCGAATACGGCTACGGCATTCCAGCATTTAACGTTAATAACCTTGAGCAGATGCGCGCCATCATGGAAGCGGCGGACGCCACCGACTCACCGGTTATCGTGCAGGCCTCCGCAGGCGCGCGCAAATACGCCGGTGCGCCCTTCCTGCGCCACCTGATCCTCGCAGCAGTGGAAGAGTTTCCGCATATTCCTGTCGTGATGCATCAAGACCACGGTACTAGTCCTGCCGTTTGCCAGCGCTCTATCCAGCTTGGCTTCTCCTCAGTGATGATGGATGGCTCACTGGGTGAAGATGGCAAAACACCGATGGACTACGACTACAACGTTAATGTCACCCGCCGTGCGGTGGAAATGGCGCATGCCTGTGGCGTTTCCGTAGAAGGCGAACTGGGTTGTCTGGGTAGCTTAGAAACCGGCATGGCCGGTGAGGAAGACGGCATTGGTGCCGAGGGCAAGCTGGATATGGAACAGATGCTCACCGACCCTGAAGAAGCCGCTGAATTTGTCAAAGCGACTCATGTTGATGCGCTAGCGATCGCCATTGGCACCAGCCACGGTGCCTATAAATTCACTAAGCCACCCACCGGTGATACGCTTTCAATTCAGCGCATTAAAGAAATTCATGCGCGTATTCCCGATACCCACCTGGTAATGCATGGTTCTTCGTCTGTGCCCCAGGAATGGCTGGAAGTGATTAACCAGTATGGCGGTCAAATTCCAGAAACTTACGGCGTACCGGTCGAAGAGATCATTGAGGGCATTAAGCACGGCGTTCGTAAGGTCAATATCGACACCGATTTACGCCTTGCTTCTACGGGTGCAGTACGCCGCTTTATGGCTCAGAACCCTTCAGAGTTCGACCCACGTAAATTCCTTAAAGAAACCGTGACGGCCATGCGTGACCTATGTATTGCACGCTATGAAGCCTTCGGCACTGCTGGTAACGCGAGTAAAATCAAACCCATCAACCTAGAAGTCATGTTCCAGCGCTACGAGCGCGGCGAGCTGGCACCCAAAGTGAAGTAACCCCCCGCTGTTCAACCAGGCGGCCACCTTTGGTCGCCTGGTTAATTTCTAGCCGCTGATGGCCAGCAGCTACCCGTTTCCACGCCCCCTTTCCTTTCATCATTGGTACCAGTATTGCCAATCACTTTGTGCAATCTCATAAAAAATAATAAAACAGTGTTCACAAATAGCGAAAAATCTCGTTCAATAGCGATATGATCGGCTTCAACTAACATTAGTAGCGTATTCAGCGCTACAAGGAACGACAATGCCGCTTCCACTATTGCTGTTTGATTGTGATGGCACCCTCGTCGATAGCGAACCACTTTTAGCCGAAGAGATGGCTATCGGCCTGAGTTCTGTCGGCTTACCGTTTGCATCAACTGACTATCTTGGAGAGTTTAGAGGTGCACGCTTTCGACGTATTGTGGCAGAACTTCAGCAGCGTTATGGCGATGTCGATGCGGATCAACTAGCCAGCATGGAACACACCATGAGAACTAGTTTAGCGAACCGCTTAGCTAATGAACTGAAGGCTATTCCTGGCGCACGTGAATCCCTTGAAGTGCTGAGCAATTACCCCAGCGCGGTTGTTTCTAATGGCCCAGAAAGTAAAATTCACACAGCGCTACATGCAACGGGCCTAGCGGATTACTTTGGCCAACGCCTATTTAGTGGCTATACCGCTAACTGTTGGAAACCCGAGCCCTGTTTACATCTGCATGCAGCGAGTATCATGGGGTTTGCAGCCAGCGAATGCATCGCCATCGATGACGCACTTGTTGGCGTACGAGCAGCTCTACAAGCCGGCATGACAGTGATTCACCTGAACCGCTTTCCTGACGCTGAAATCACGCCCGAAGGCGCTATCATGATTAGCAACATGTACCAACTGCCTGCGGTTGTTGAGCGTCTCACCCATGAAAAGTGGCAAATGCCGGTGCCTCAACACTCAACAGAGAAATAGTATGGCTTCATTACGTGACCAGCTTGGCGGCCTTGTCTATTCAACCGAGCATGGCAAAACATGCCCTGGCTGTCGTGAATCAATTGATCACTGCTGTTGCGAAGATCCCAGCGAGCAAGCACGCATTGCTAGCTTGGATGGTATTGTGCGAATCCGGCGTGAAACAAGCGGTCGCAAGGGAAAGGGCGTTACCACCATTAGTGGTATACCGCTGACCAATACAGAATTGAAAACACTCGCAAAAACATTAAAAAAACGCTGTGGCACCGGCGGTGCAGTAAAAGAGGGCGTTATCGAGATTCAAGGCGATCATCGCGAAACGCTGCAACACGCGTTAACGTCACTGGGCTACCAAGTTAAATTTGCAGGTGGCTAACACACCACGGTAATAACGATCTATCATGAGAAAGGTCGCTAAAAGGTAAGGCACTGCAATGGTTTGGTTGGAATACCTATTACCGCTTATTTTCCTGTTTCCCATGGCTGCCATGGGCGGCATTGTATTGGCGCTGCGCAGCCTTCATGACGCACGCGTCCATTCACCGTTTAACGCGCCTTTGCGTGAGCCAGGTCAAGCGCTTCGACAGCGCCTAGATCAAGCCTTTTCCAGCCTGTTTCTAAACGGTGCCTTAGGCCCCATTATTAGCCTTGCTCCGCTGGTGTACGGCATGGGACGCATGCTGTTTGTCGAGCGACAGGACTGGGTAGAGTGGGCGCTGTATGGCTTACTCAGCACGCTGCTCGTGTTAGCGTTTTCACTACTGCTGATCCGTGATTATCAGCGTATCCGTCGCTTGAAGCTCGGTTTAGCCTGCGAATTAGCCGTCGGCCAGGAATTAGAACGCTTGGTACGACCTGAAGCACATCCTTACTATGTATTTCATGATGTTCCCACCGATAGCTTTACAATTGATCACGTCGTGGTCACTCCTCACGGCGTTTTCGTTGTTGAAACCAGGGCACGGACATTAGCCATTGGCAGTGATGGAAAAGAAGACAACAAGGTCGCCGTTGAACGTGAACGGCTGCGCTTCCCCAACTGGCAAGAGCGCCGCCCCTTGCATAAGACGCGCCAGGGCGTGTGTTGGTTAACGCGCTGGCTTGAGCGCCGCTGCGGTGTACCTGTCCCGGTACGGGGCGTGCTGGTACTGCCAGGATGGGAAATTGACACTAGCGAAGCAGCGCCTGACATCCTCGTTGTCAGCGGTGATCAATTGGCACGTCAGCTAACCGAGCTAACGCCCGGTCCGATGAGCGATGCGATTCATGATAAGGTCATTCATACGCTACTTGAGCGTGCGCGGCTCATGGAACTCAAGCATCTCCGCCAACCCTCGGTATAGCGTATATTGACTAATCTCCTCGCAAACGCCCGCCCATTTCCTGAGCTAAATCAACTGCATAATGGTCGGTCATACCGCCGATGAAATCCAGCATGCGACGATAACTGTCATACAGTGTCCATGATGGCAGTGGCGTATTTTCACCAATCAACGCCAATACCCGCTGATGCTTAAACGAACTATGCCCCGTATGGTGCAGCTCATGAGCGGCACCTATAAAGGCTTCCAGCAAAATTCCCAGCGTTGTGTAAGCACCTATTTCCAGCTTAGCTTTGCGCTCATTTTGAAAAATGCGCTCTCGAGCCAACTGCTTTGCCGCTTGAACACCCCAGCCTAAATCAGGGTGGCACAGCTCCAATAAATCTTGGCCTAGCGTTCCACTAAGCAATGCCTGCTCATGCTGTACAAACACCGCACCAACGTCATTGAC
Organism: Halomonas sp.; assembly: GCA_007116835.1. Classification (GTDB taxonomy): domain Bacteria; phylum Pseudomonadota; class Gammaproteobacteria; order Pseudomonadales; family Halomonadaceae; genus Vreelandella. The sequence goes on along the minus strand of SKHS01000140.1, from coordinate 3,198 downwards.
AGCACGCTCCATAGCAGCTCCTCTTAATAGCGCGATACGGCGTCGTTGAGACACTTTCTGACGCTCCATATCAGCGTATTCAGGCGGAAACTCACCGGCTATTTGACGTAATATCTCAACTACTTCTTCATAACGAAGAATATCCATCTCCAACCCATCTTCTAGGTCGAGCAAGGCGTAACATATGTCATCTGCTGCTTCGACGAGCCACGCCAGGGGGTGCCGACACCAGCGATATTCGCCTTGAGGCAATAGCCCTACGGCATCAGCGACTTCTTGCAGCAGCGTCTGTTCTGATTGGTAACAGCCAAATTTTCCTGCCCGACCGCTGTAGCGCACTGTCCACGGATATTTAAGTAATGTGCCAAGCGTTGCGGCAGTCAGCCGCATACCGCCGTTAAACTGGTTGTACTCAATTTGTGTAATGACGCGAAACCCTTGAGCGTTACCTTCATAAGTGAGTAAATCTTCACGCTCAGCCTCGGAGAGACCGTCCAGTAGGCCACTTTTTTGAGCACGGAGGAACCAGTCGCGAATAGCATATTCACCGGCGTGCCCAAAGGGTGGATTACCAATATCATGCCCTAAACAGGCCGTCTGAACGATCACCCCTAAATCAGCGGGCGTGATCCAGCTCGGCAGGTGGTCCTTTAGCAACTCGCCCACAATCATGCCTAACGAGCGCCCCACACAGCCCACTTCCAACGAATGGGTCAAACGGGTATGGATATGGTCATTTTCAGTAAGGGGATGGACCTGCGTTTTTCGCCCTAAACGCCTGAAAGAACCTGAAAAAACAATTCGATCGTGGTCTTTATGAAAGGGGCTACGGCCTATTTCATGCGTTACTTCACGCATGCCGCTTGGACGTTGGTCGTGAAGGCGTTGGGGGGATAACAATCGATCCCATTGCATTTGCGTCATAGCGTTCCTCCGTGAGAGCAACATTCTGACATAAAACCATGATGGATAACTGCTTTCTACCATAAGTCATGTGCACAGCAAGCGCCGTTGCTATGCACATGCTCCCGGAGGGCCTGAGCCTAAATGATCTTCAATGCTTGATAAAGAGGCAAACGATCATTAAGGAAATTGGCTGCTTGACGCTCAAACTCAGCCAGATTCTCTTCTTGACTGGCAATCGGTTTGCCATCTTTCAACAAGCATTTATTTTGGGATGCCAAAATACGCCAAGCAAAGTCTGCTAACGCCTTTGCATCGCTTGCTCCTTCCAGCGTGGCAAGAAGGAAAAACTGGTGAAACAGCGGGACGGCTAGGCCACCGCCGGTCACTGGACTGGCCAGATAGCTCAGCTCCGTTGTGCTTCTAGACTGACTCATCAAAAAGCGGTTAAGCCGCCCGACGTTAGGCACAGCCTGGGCGATATCCTGATCAGACTGCGCCGGAAGAATAACGCCCTTCGCCGCCAGGATGGCCACCGCACTATTCATTGCAGAACGGCTGACGCCTTTCTCTTTGGCAGCCTGCCAAAGCTCAGAAATATAGACAGGCTTATAGGCTGACAACACCTCAAGTAACGGTGCATGTATATCGCCTGGCAAATCGAAATTACCGAGTCGCCCGGTGATTTTTAGCTGCACATCTTGACGGGGAGAGCCCATCACCACACGCAGCCCATCCAGCATTTCATCTTTCTCAAGCCCACTTAAACGACGCGCCCCCTTGACCCAATAGTCGGTACGAAATTGACGGTTCTCACAAAAATCACGTACCGATTGGCGAAACATAGGGTTAGGAATGTCATTAATCAGCGCTTGTTGCTCATTGGTTAACTGAATACTGTCAATGGCATCTGCATACCGTGCGCTGCAAGCCCAGTCCATTTTAGCTGGCTCTAACCAACGCGCCATTTTAGCAAACGCCATCGGCTCCCAGTCACGGTTAAAGTATTCGTAGGCGACATAATTTTTATTATCTTGTTTGATTTTAGCTAGGCGGTTTTTAATCTGCGGATTAGCATTACAGTACTCAGGGTTCACAGCAACCAGCTTATCAGCAAACGCAATGGCATCATCAATGCGTGAAATGGTGCCTGCTCCCTGGGCGCTCATAAGATCCGCATGCTCTGCTAACAAGTCACGCATAGGTACCATTGCTGCCCATCCAGGCTGGGTGTTGTAGCTGATGTATAACACGCCGCCCACCTTCAGCTTGCGACGAATAAAGTCGACTATCACTGTGCGATTTTCGTCCGAAATCCAACTCCAAATACCATGCAAGCCAATATAATCAAACTCAGGAAGATCATCACGCTGACAAAAATCACTAAAGGCGTCATCATGCAGTTTAGCGTCTGCGCCACTAATAGAAGATAGTTCCTGTGCAAACGCCGCTTGATGCGGGTTGAAGTCGGTACCATGCCAACGGACTTGCGAAGCCGCCGCATGGATATTCGTACTGATACCTTGCCCAAACCCAAGCTCACAGGCATTAATGACATTTGGCGGCCGAATGCCAGCATTGATAAATCCCAGCGCAATTCGCAAAGGATTAAGCTCAGCGTAATAACCATAGGTGTAACTAATATCTGCTACATATCCTGACGATCAATCCGACATAATACCTGCTCCCAAGCGATGGCGTATTATTCAACCGTTTAAGCGAAGTCACTTACCACCAGAATTCAAGAAACAGACAGGAAACCCCATAATGGCCTTCCTATCGCTGCCGCAAACTCTGCACAAGCCCTGACACAAGCCCTGACACAAGCCCTGACACAAGCCCTGACACAAGCCCTATTGCTAGATGCTTGATAGTGAAGTATTTAATTCCATGGGTCTACTGAAGAGATAGCGTGAAGTTTTAAGGATTGTTAAGCGATTATGTGTGTAAATAACTTCGCAAGTATTTTTATTTATTTAGTTGCACCACCTGCGAAGTGAGTATCTTCCATCCCACTGGTGGGACGCGCTGAAGGTGAGGGCAAAAAAAAATCCCCCAGGGCTTGCGCCCTGGGGGATTTTTCGTATAAGCGCCTGACGATGACGCCACCGAGCCGCCCTCGTCTTTCCCGCAGGCCAGGCCAAGGTCCAGGTGGATTCCCGATACCCCACTCGGCAATGACGGCGTGGTGACTCGGCAATGACGTGCGGTGCACGCTTTGGGAGGTAGCTGCGTTGTGATAGGGCGCTAGGAGGTGCTTTTTTTCCGCACCAACAAAAAACCCAGCCGGTTGGC
>SKHS01000008.1 GCA_007116835.1 Halomonas sp. | reverse complement strand
CAGCTCGGCAAACGCGCCGTCTTCGCCGCCGTGCTCTTCTTCCAACTCGGTGAGCTGGCTGGCGAGGCTGTCCAGCTCGGTTTGCAGCTTATCAAGCTCAGCCTGTTGCTTGGCGAAGTAGTGGGCGACGATGTAGGGCTTGGGCAGTAGATCGCACGTCCAGCCTTTGTCTTTCAGCTGGCCTTTTTTCTTGCCGCTGGTGATCTCCTCCTTGATGCGTCGTGTTTTGGCCACCCAGCCGTCGGCGGCGATTTCGTAGGCGTCGTCTTGCAGGGTCGCGTACCAGTAGTCCATCAGGTGCTGATAAATATCATAGGGGTCCAGCAAGGGAGCCTTGCGGAAGGTCTCCAGCAGGTCATCACCGATTTCAGTAATCAGCGCCTTGGGCTGCTTGTCTTCACCAAAGGCTTTCAGGCGCGGCTCGTTGCGTTCGCGCCAGTCAGTGAACAGGCTGATCACCTCTTGGCGGAAGGTGGAGAACTCCTGGTGCTCAAGAATCGCGGGTTTGATGGCCGCTGCTTCTATTGCCGGGTCTGCGTAGCCCGAATGGCGGTTAGAGCGAAACAGAGCTTGGCGCAGCTGCGGAAATACCTGCCAGTAGGTAGCCAAGCCAGGCACTGGTGGAATGGCATGCTCGTCGCCGTCGATATCCCGTAAAGGAATGCCGCCGTTGAGGTGGGCGTGGATGTCGTGCTGGTCTTCCGGCTCGCTGGTATCGATGTAGCGCGGCAGGTTGAGGTTGAAATCGTTTTTTGGGTCGGCAATTTCATCAAAGGGCACCATGCGGGCATAACGCGGCACGGACACTTGCTTTTTGAAGGAGTCCACCATGCGGTGGATGTCCTGCTCACGCAGGCGGTTTTTATTGCCGTCTTTGATAAAGCCTTTTGAGGCATCTATCATAAAGATGCCTTTGCGAGCCTGGGCGTTCTCTTTATCCAGCACCAGGATGCAAGCAGGAATGCCGGTGCCATAGAAGAGGTTGGCAGGCAAGCCGATGATGCCTTTGAGCATGCCGGAGCGCACCAGTTGCTTGCGGATAACTGCTTCGGCGTTGCCTCGGAAGAGTACACCATGGGGCAAAATGACCGCGCCCTTGCCGGTGCTCTTCATGGAACGAACGATGTGCAGCAAGTAAGCATAGTCGCCCTGCTTGGCGGGCGGAACGCCCCAGTTGAAGCGCTGAAACTCGTCGTCCTCCGGCGTTAAGCCGGTACTCCAAGCCTTGTCGGAAAAGGGCGGATTGGCCACGACATAATCGTAGGTGCGCAGGTCTTGTCCGGTGTCACTCTTGAATTTCGGGTTGGCTAACGTATCACCCTGCAGAATGTTGGCGCTGGGAAAGTTATGCAGGATCATGTTCATGCGGGCGAGACCGGCAGTGGTCACGTCCTTTTCTTGGCCTTCCAACGTGATGTATTTGCCCGCTTCAGCAGCGACTTTGAGCAATAGGGAGCCCGACCCGCATGTTGGGTCATAAGCGGTGGCGGCAGCCACGGCGGTCTTCGGGGAAATGCCAATGACCTGGGAGATGACTCGGCTCACTTCCGAGGGCGTGTAGAACTGGCCCTTGCTCTTGCCGCTTTCACTGGCAAAGTGGCGCATCAGGTATTCGTAGGCATCGCCGAGAATATCGTCGTGTTCGGCGCGATTCTTGGCAAAGTCCAGCTCCGGCTTCTGGAAAATGCCAATCAGGTTGGTCAGGCGATCAACCATCGCCTTGCCTTCGCCCAGCTTGTTGGGGTCGTTGAAATCCGGGAAGTCGCTGCGCGCCAGCCGGGCGTTGTTCTCGATCAAAGGCTGAATGATCTGGGTGTTGATCTTGTCGCCAATGTCGCTCTTGCCCTTGAGCTGAATCATATCCTTGAAGCTGGCGCCCTTAGGGATGACTACTGGCGGGGCGAAGTCGTCTGAATCGGCGTACTTATCCGAAATGTACTTGATAAACAGCATAAACAGGACGTAGTCCTTGTACTGGGACGCGTCCATTCCCCCGCGCAGCTCATCGCAGGAGGCCCAGAGGGAGGAGTAAAGTTCGGATTTCTTGATGGCCATATGGGTTACTTGCTCAACCTGATTTTGATTTTGATCGTACTTTTTTACCAACTATCTCAGCCATTACCCAACTTATGTGGCACCACTTCATGACCCATTTCTTTATAGCGCTGCCAGCAGGCGCGTTTGGCGACCAGTACTTGTTGGTGCTGATTGATAATTTCGGCAATGCGGGCGTAGCGTTCCACGCCGTCGGGAATGTCGGGGTGCAAGTTCAGCAGTGCGGTTTCTTGCGTTGGCACCGGGAGTTGCTGCCAGCCTAGCGTTATCGGCACGCTGGCGGCCATGTCGCTGTCTTCCAGCGCATGGGGGAGGTAGGCATCTTCACGGAACTGCCAAAGGGCCTCGTCAGCCTGTTCAGCCAAGGCTTTATCTTCGCAGTGCAGGTGCAACCGATAGCCTTTGCGGTGGATGGTTTCTGCTAGCTTGCAAGCAAACTGCAGGCGCGCTTCCAGGGTAGTGTCAGGAAGAATATAAAAATCGATACGTGCCATCGAAGGCTCCAGCGGTTCCCGCTTTTTTCAAAACCCGTCCCTACCACCGCGGCTAGCGGCGGTAGGGAGCTAGGTTATACCAGTTGCTTTATACCAACTGATCTATACCAACCGGGTGAGCCAGCCGTATTTATCTTCACTGCGGCCATATTGCAGGTCGAGCAGCGTTTTGCGGATACGCTTGGCGATCTCGTTGTTGCCATCGCCTTGTAAACGAATACGCTCGTTTTCGGTGACCAGTTCGCCGACCGGGGTAATGACCGCTGCCGTACCGCAGGCGAACACTTCGGTAATCTCGCCAGACGCAGCGCCTTCGCGCCATTCGTCGATGCTGATGGCGCGCTCTTCTGGTGTTAGGCCCGCATCTTTTGCCAGGGTAAGCACGGAGTTGCGGGTGACGCCTTCCAGGATGGTGTCGGTGAGGCGAGGCGTCACTAAACGACCATCTTTATAAACGAAGAACAGGTTCATACCGCCCAGCTCTTCAATCCACTTGTTTTCAGCGGCGTCTAAGAATGCTACTTGGCTGCAGCCGTTCGCGGCGGCTTCTTTCTGGGCTGCCAGGGAGGCCGCATAGTTACCGCCGCACTTGGCAAAGCCGGTGCCGCCAGGGGCTGCGCGCTTGTAGTGGGAAGAGAGCCAGATAGACACCGGCTCAATGCCGCCCTTGAAGTAAGCCGCCGCTGGTGAGGCAATCACGTAGTAGTCGACTTCATGAGCCGGACGTACGCCTAGGAAGGCTTCGGAGGCGATCATAAACGGACGCAGGTAGAGGCTGCACTCGTCAGCATCGCTGGAAGGGGTAGGTACCCAGGTGTGGTCTTGAGCCAGCAGCGCTTTCAGTGAACCGATGAAATCTTCATCGGAAAGCTCCGGCAATGCTAAACGGCGGGCGCTGCGGCGAAAACGCTCGGCGTTTTTCTCTGGGCGGAATGTCCAGATAGAGCCATCGGCATGGCGATACGCTTTAATGCCTTCAAAAATTTCCTGACCGTAGTGCAGCACCGAGGCCGCTGGGTCGAGGATTAGTGGGCCATAGGGGCGCACTTGATGGCCGTGCCAGTCGGCGTCGACAGTCCAGCGGACGTGGGCCATGTGATCAGTGAAATGCTTGCCAAAACCTGGGTTTTGCAGAATGTTGTCACGAATCTCATCGGCCATCGGTTGATTAGACGGCAGTGTTTCAAAATGAGACTCAAGCTGGGTATCTGAAGCTGTGGGCACGGCGTATTCTCTCCGCTATAGCCTGGCCCCGAAGGGCAAGTGTTAGTGTTTGTTAGGTGTAGCATGCGCCCTGAAAACAGTCCGCATGCTCATGCCCTTAGATGTAACGTTTACGTCAACCAATGGCAACCGTTGATCGACTGATTGTGATGTTAGCTGTCGCTATTTTCTACTTGGGCATCGGTCTCACGATCAAGCAAATACTGGGTTAACAGCCCAACTGGGCGGCCAGTGGCGCCTTTTTGTTTGCCGGAGTGCCAGGCGGTGCCCGCGATATCCAGGTGCGCCCAGGGGAAGTGGTCGGCAAAGCGCGATAGGAAACATGCTGCCGTAATGGTACCTGCTGGTTTGCCACCAATATTGGCCAAATCGGCGAAGTTGGAATCCAGCTGTTCCTGATACTCATCCCATAGCGGCAGATGCCAGGCGCGATCCCAGGCTGCTTCGCCAGCGTCGAGCAAATCGAGCGCCAAGTCATCGTCGTTAGAAAGCAGGCCCGTTGCGTGATGGCCAAGGCCAATAATGACAGCACCGGTCAGGGTGGCAATATCAACCACGCTGGCCGGGGTAAAGCGCTCAGCGTAGGTCAGCGCATCGCACAGTACCAAGCGGCCTTCGGCATCGGTGTTCAGCACTTCAACCGTCAAGCCCTTCAAGGTTTTGATAATATCGCCGGGTTTAGTGGCCGCACCGTCAGGCATGTTTTCCGCGGCGGCAACAATAAACACCACGTTTAGCTTGGGTTTAATGGCGAGCACTGCTTTGACGGTGCCGAATACGCTAGCCGCACCGCCCATGTCGAACTTCATTTCATCCATGCCTTCGCCGGGCTTCAGCGAAATACCACCGGTGTCAAAGGTGATGCCTTTGCCCACGAGCACATGGGGCGCTTCTTCAGGGTTTTCTGCACCCTGGTACTTCATCACGATCAGGCGTGTCGGTTCTTGACTACCGCGTCCAACAGAAAGCAGTGAGCCTGCTCCCAACGCTTCCAACGCCTCTTCATCTAAAATATCAACCTCAAGCGCGCCTTGGGAGTCGCGCCCAAGCTGCTCGGCTTGCCCGGCAAGGTAGCGGGGCGTACAAACATTGCCGGGAAGGTTGCCCAGCGTGCGGGTAAGGTTAATGCCCTGGCCAATGGCGATGCCCAATGCCGCGCCCTGTTTGGCCAGAGGGGCGTGGTCGGTGTCGCTGACAAGAAGGTTTAGCTTGGTGAGGCTGGGGACTTTTGCGGGAGATGATTTAAACTGATCAAAGCGATAAATGGCGCGCTCTGCTGCCTCCAGCGTTTTACGTGCTTTCCAGGCGGTGTCACGATCTTCAAGGGGGACATCAGTGAACGCCGTGCTGGCTTCGTCGACCGTCAGCTTGGTCAAGGCAGCCATGGCGGCGTCTAGTGCTTTAATAAAGGCTGCTTCCCGACACTTGCTACGCTCGCCCAGGCCCACGAGCAGCAGGCGCTCAGCGCCCAGGCCCGGCGCAAAGGGCACAAGCTGAACGTTTCCTAGAGTGGCGTCAAAGTCGCCGCGCTCTATTAATTGACCAATCAGCCGCTCACTTGCGTCATCTAACTTGGCGACAGTCGGTAATAAATCGCCACCTTTAAAAATGGGCAAAACAAGGCAAGCCGTTTCGGCTTTGGCTGGGTTTGCGGTCTGAACGGAAAATTCCATGACGTCTCCAACAAGACAAGCATCGAGTGATTCGGGATAATGCCCCGTTACTTAGGTTTTTCGATAACAGGTTTTTTGATAACAGTCTGATTAGTGTACCCAAGCCATGGGCGCATTGCATTGCAACCTGCGCTACTAGCCGGAGAGTGCGTTGATTTTATTTCGGTACTTAACTCGCGAAGTGTTACTGACGATGTCGGCGGTGGCTGGCATTTTATTGCTGGTGATCATGGGCAGCCGCTTTATTCGCTATTTTTCTGATGCGGCAGAGGGCGATATTCCAGTCACTATTTTAGGCAGCCTCATGGTTTTTCACCTGCCTGGATTTATGGAGCTGATTCTACCTCTATCGTTTTTTCTGGGCATTTTGCTGGCCTATGGTCAGCTTTATATGAATAGCGAAATTACTGTCATGGTAGCCTGTGGCATGAGCCCCACACGGTTATTGCGAGTGACGCTATTGCCTGCGTCTGTTGTTGCGGTGCTGGTAGGACTGTGTAGTTTGTGGCTAACACCTGCGGGTGCACTACAAACTGAGGCAGCGCTTGAAGAGCAGCGCAGCCGATTAGATGTGTCAGTACTAGCGCCAGGGCGTTTTCAGGATTTTGGTGGGGGGCGCACCGCTTATATCAGCGACTTCAGCAGTGATGGCACTGAAATGCAGGAGGTGCTGGTTCATGAGCAGCCTGTTTCTGGTGCGGAAAAGACCCATAGCTATGTGACCCGTGCAGGCTCTGGCTATCAGGAAACCAGCGTGGAAACTGGTAGCCGTTTTCTAGTGCTGGAGGATGGCGAGCGCTATGGCGTAACACCGGGAAAGCAGGCTGCCGAGCGGTTAACCTTTGAACGTTACACGCTGCGCCTGGGCTTAAGCCGAAATAGACAAGAGCTGGATTCATTAGAGTACGCGACCACGGCTGAGCTATGGAACGACCCCACTCCTCGTGCCCAAGCGCAGTTTCAGTGGCGTGTAGGTTTGCCGCTAATGGTGTTTATATTGGCATTGCTAGCTCAGCCGCTTTCCAGAGTAAACCCTCGCCAGGGACGCTTCGCCAAGTTGCTACCAGCGGTATTTCTTTATGTTGCTTACTTAAGCCTGCTGCTGGCGGCAGTGGACGCGATAGGCAGCGGGGCGTTACCTGTTGTTATCGGCGTCTGGCCAGTGCATATCCTGTTTCTTGGGTTAGGTGGGGCGCTGCTCTGGCGTTCACAACGGAAGGGGATGCGCTGATGTGGAGTGTGCTAACAGCTGACCGGTTAGACCGCTATATCGCTCGCAACGTGCTGGCGGCGATTATCGTTGTGCAAGTTGTACTGTTGGGGTTGGATATCACCATTGCTTATATTGGTGATTTAAGCGATACCCAGGGCGATTATACTGCCTTAGATGTACTGTTCTATTTGGTCATGCGCTTGCCCTGGCGCTTTTATCAGTACGCACCGGTAGCGGTGCTGATTGGTGCGTTGATTGGCTTGGGCAGTATGGCTTCTAGCAACGAATTAACCGTCATGCGTGCTTCTGGCCGTTCGCTTGCGCGCATCGTTTGGGGCGTAATGAAGCCAGTGCTGCTGGTTGTGGTGGTGGTCTTGTTGATTGCCGAGTTCTTAACACCTCGCACTGAGCAATTTGCCGAGGCATGGCGTTTAGAGCAGCGCCAAGGTGAAGGCGCGTTACTCACTAGCCGCAGTGGTTGGCAGTTTGAAGGGGATAGTGTCTACCGTTTTGGTGCGATACGTGCCGATAACGTGGTGCTGGACTTAACCCGCTACCGGTTCGACGAGCGACGTCTTGTTGAAGCAATGCACGCTAGTCGTGCGCACTGGGAGGAGGGAGCGTGGCAGTTAGAAAATGTTAACACCACGCGCATTTTTGATGATCACACCGAGTCTGAGTATCAAGAACGCACTGGTTGGGAAACTGAGCTGACACCCACTCAGCTTGATCGACTTCTGCGGGATATACAAAGCCAAGCGCCAAGCGAACTATGGGCCTACGCCGCATTTTTGCAAAGCCAAAACCTCAACGCTGATCAACCGCTGCTCTATTTTTGGCAAAAAGTGCTGATGCCGCTCACGATGGGGTCACTCGTGTTAATCGCAGCGTCCTTCGTGTTCGGTCCGCTGCGGACGGTGGCGGCAGGCACACGGGTGTTTTACGGCGTAGTCACCGGGCTTATTTTTAAGTATGTTCAAGACCTACTGGCACCTGCCTCGACACTCTTTGGTTTTTCGCCTGTTTGGGCGGTGCTGGTGCCAACGCTGGTCTGTGCAGCGGTGGGTATCTATTTTTTGCGCCGTAATGGCTAAGACTTTGATAACGAAGAGAGCGACATGGTCCAACGACGTTTAAGCCAGCTTGACAGCACATGGCCCGCCGCCTTACCGCGACGGCTAGGCGCGATGATTTACGATGGATTTTTGGTGGCTGCTATTTGGATTAGCATAGCGATTGCTCACGTCGCTTTTTTTAGGTTTGTTATCGGTCAGCATGCTGATGAAGTTGGAGTGGGAAATGTAGAAATCTGGAGCTTACGCTTTTTGCTCGTGATTTCGGCAATGGTGTTTTTTACGTTTTCATGGACACGTGGTGGCATGACCTTAGGCATGCAAACGTGGCGTTTGCGCGTCCAGACGGTTGACGGGTACACCATCACACCGCTGCAAAGTGTGCTGCGCTGCTTAGTTGCCTGGATATCGCTTGCTGCACTGGGGCTAGGGTATTGGTGGGTTCTATTTGATAGCGAGCGCCGCAGCTGGCCAGATATTGTCTCTAACACGCGAACAGTTGTTTTACCTAAGCGATAGCCTGAATTTCATGGTTTTCTAATAATTTGCTAAGGAGTTGTCTAGGCTGGAAAATATTCTATGTAAAGAATAATTAATGCCAAAAGGCATTGGTTACTACTTGAAAAGATGCATGCGAATCATTTACATTCATCACATGACTTTTATGAGGTGTCGCCATGTACGTATGTGTGTGCAAGGGAGTAACCGACCATCAGATTCGCCAGCAGGTTAGCGACGGAGCGCGCAGCTGGCGCGAAGTACGTGAAGCCACAGGCTGCGCAACCCAGTGTGGAAAATGCGCTTGCTATGCTAAATCACTTACCCGTGAAGCGGTGCAAGATGTACGCTGTGAAGCGAATATGGGACTTGCCTACGCCGTGTGACGCGAATCACTCTTGTTAGAGTTCTCGTTAGCAAATATATGATTCTTTTGAATTTTTAGTCACTTTATATATACTCCCAACATGTTGGGAGTAAGCCTATTTATGGCCTATACTCTCTAGTTAGCGTAGTAATTGCACACTAAGAAAGGTGACGTCATGAAAGGTGATCCCAAGGTCATTCAGCATCTCAATATTGCCCTCGGCAACGAACTGGTCGCCATTAACCAGTACTTTTTGCATGCCAAAATGTATAAAGACT
>SKHS01000032.1 GCA_007116835.1 Halomonas sp. | reverse complement strand
CAACAGCGATAAGTCTCGGCAGCGAACGATCATCGACGCGACCGAGACTTTCCAGCGCGACTTGAGCGAAAGCAGATTAAGCAGTTAATCACATCCGCCATTGTGTGAAACTATCTATGTAAAAAGCAGTAGATTTAGAAAATATAGTTTTATTTTTTATCACTCAATATTCTGAATCTGTTCCCGCATCTGCTCAATCAGCACTTTCAGCTCCACTGCGCAGCGGGTTGTCTCAGCCACCACAGACTTTGACGACAGGGTGTTAGCTTCGCGGTTGAGTTCCTGCATTAGGAAATCCAGACGGCGGCCTTTGGGGCCTTTTTGGGCTAACTGGCGGCTGACTTCTTGTACGTGCGCCGTTAGGCGATCCAACTCTTCATCTACGTCGGCTTTCTGCGCGACCAGTACTAACTCGGCTTCCAGGCGTTGCGGGTCGAGTTCGGTTTTGGCGACGTCTAAGCGCTCCAATAGTTGGGCGCGCTGGCGCTCTAAAATCTGTGGCAACAAGCCGCGCACCGTGGCTACTTGCTCACTTACGGCGGTTAGGCGGGTGGTGATCATCTCAGCGAGCTTTTCACCTTCCCGGGCGCGGGCGTCAATCAACTCGTCTAGCGCTTGGTCAAACAGCGTTTTGGCAGCGGCTTTAATGGCGTCTTGATCAAGGTGCTGGGTTTCCATGACACCAGGCTGGTTGAGTATCGCCAGCGTAGTGGGCGGTACGGCACTGGGCACCTGTTGCTGAATAGCGGCCAGGGCATCGGTAATTTCTTTCAGGCGTTGGGCGTTTACCGCAGGGGCTTGATTGGTTTCCGCGGCTTCAAAACGCAGGCTACATTCGACTTTGCCTCGCGCTAGGCGCGTGCGTAGGGCATCGCGCAGTACAGGCTCTAGCTCGCGCAGGGTATCTGGCAGGCGAAAGTGTGGCTCCAGATAGCGCTGGTTCACCGAGCGGATTTCCACCTGCAGGGTGCCAAACGGGGCGGCCTGCTCGGTGCGGGCAAAGGCGGTCATGCTGTGTACGTGGCGTGGGTTGGCCATTAACGTTTCCTGTTTATCGCGCATTTAGGTCAGTCTACCCGATCTTGTGCTGGTGGATACGCCTGTCGTGAATAGCCCCATCAGTGGCGGCGTTGACGTGTACAATGGTGGGCTTTTCCACTGTTAAATTGATGTGAGGTGCTATGCGTCCTGATGTTGTTCGCCCTAGCGGTCGTGAAGCCGACCAGCTCCGTGAAATTCGCATAACCCGCGATTACACCCGCCATGCAGAAGGGTCGGTACTGGTGGAGTTTGGTGATACCAAAGTGTTGTGTAATGCGAGCGTGGAGGCAGGCGTACCGCGCTGGCTGCGTGGCAAAAATCAGGGGTGGATCACCGCTGAGTACGGCATGTTGCCCCGTGCCACCCACACCCGCAGTGGTCGTGAAGCGACGCGTGGCAAACAGGGTGGGCGCACGCTGGAAATTCAGCGGTTGATTGGTCGTAGCCTGCGCGCTGCAGTGAATTTGAAGAAACTGGGCGAGTTCACCATTACCGTGGATTGCGATGTGATTCAGGCCGATGGTGGCACGCGCACCGCTGCGATTACCGGTGGCTGTGTGGCGCTGGTGGATGCTATTCGCTATCTGCAGCGCGATAAAAAGATTAAAGGAGATCCCTTTAAACAGTTGGTTAGCGCGATTTCAGTGGGTATCTATAAAGGCGTGCCGGTACTGGACTTGGATTATCCGGAAGATAGCAAAGCCGACACCGACCTGAACGTGGTGATGACTGAAAACGGCGAGCTGATTGAAGTGCAGGGCACCGCAGAAGCCGGCGCGTTTAGCCGTGCGGAGCTGAACGCGATGCTTGATCTGGCGGAGAAAGCGGGCTCCGAGCTGCGCGAAAAACAGCGTGAAGCGCTAGGTATTCGCGGCTAAGCCGTTCGTTAGCAAGCACTCAACGCGCTTACGCAAACAGGCCAGCTTAAACGCTGGCCTGTTGCTAAGACGGGTAACGCGACGCGGGAAGTAGCTAGAGCGCTAAATCATACTCAACGATCAGCGGTGCGAACTCAGAGAAGGTCGCATCGTAATCAATCCACGCGTCGACCACATGGCGACGGAAGTTGGGGCCGACCAGCTGGTAGTCGATCCGCCACCCTTCTTGGCGCTCACGGGGCACGTCTTGGTCGAGCTTTGGCCACCAGGTATATTCACCCGCATCGCGATTAATTTCGCGGAAGGTATCGATAAAACCGGTTGGGCCAAGCACCTGATCCATCCAGGCACGCTCTTCCGGGCGGAAACCAGAGGTTAGCTGATTGTCCGACCAGTTGGCCAAATCGACGGTTTTATGGGCAATGTGCCAGGTACCGCAGATGATGTATTCGCGACGTTTGCGCGACATCTTCGTTAGATACTCTTGGTACTGCTCCATAAACGCCTGTTTGGCTTTTTGATCACTTCCATCAGGCATCAAGAAGGTGGCAATGCTGAAGCGGTCATAATCCGCCTGCAGAAAGCGCCCTTCGTGATCACACTGAGGGAACCCAAGACCATACATAATCGCCTTGGGAATTTTGCGGCAATAGAGTGCCACACCGGAAAAACCGTCTTCTTCGGCATCCAGAAAGTAGCCTTCATAGCCTTCCGGATAGAGAATATGGTCGTCCAGTTCAAAACTTTTTGCCTTGATGTTCTGCACGCAGACTACGTCGGCGTCCTGCTGAGCCAGCCAGTCCAGGAAGCCACGGTCGACGGCATCACGTATACCATTGACATTGATGCTGGCAATTTTCATAAATCGTCCCTTTTGCGTCGCTGCTGTATGATACCCGACGTTTAGACGTTTGGGTAAATAGACAAACCAAATCTTGCTATTTAACCCCGTTTTATTGTTGCGTTTACTTAGATTTCTATTACTTACATTCCTATCGACAAGAGAAGACCGCCGTGGCTACCACTCTACAACCCTATCAGCGCGATTTCATTGCCTTCGCTATTGAGCAGGGCGTGCTCAAGTTTGGCGAGTTCACGCTTAAGTCGGGGCGAGTAAGCCCTTACTTCTTTAATGCGGGCCTGTTTCAGACCGGTCGTGCCTTGGCCAAGCTGGGCCGTTTTTATGCGCAAGCCATTGTCGATAGCGGCCTAAAGGCGGATGTGCTGTTTGGCCCCGCCTATAAAGGCATTCCCTTGGCGGCAGTAACCGCAGCAGCGCTTGCTGACCATCACGACCGCGATATGCCCTACGCGTTTAATCGTAAAGAAGCCAAAACCCACGGCGAGGGGGGCAATATTGTCGGCGCGCCACTGGCTGGCGATATTTTGATTATTGATGACGTGATTACGGCTGGTACCGCTATCCGTGAAGTGATGAGCTTAATTGAGCAAAGCGGTGCCCGCGCGGGCGGCGTGATTATTGCGCTTGACCGTCAAGAGCGCGGCCAGGGCGAACAAAGCGCTATCCAGGAAGTGCAGGCCCAGTACGGCATGCCCGTGGTGAGCATTGTCACCCTAGAGCAAGTGCTAACTTACCTGGAAGAGCATGCTGGAGGCGAAATGCTTGCTTACGCCGAAGCGGTACGCGCTTACCGAGACCGCTACGGCATCGCGGGTTAGTCGCTACTCACTGCCTAATGCGCCAGCATAGCCTTGCTGGCGCCATGCCTCATAGCTGACGATAGCAACCGCGTTAGAAAGGTTCAGGCTGCGGTTATTAGGCTGCATGGGAATGCGCAGTTTCTGCTCTGCCGGTAGCGCGGCGTGAACCTGGGGTGAAAGCCCTGCGGTTTCCGAACCGAACAGCAGTACATCGCCCGCTGCAAACGTCGCATCGCTGTGGGCACGGGAGCCTTTGGTGGTAATCGCCCAGATCGTGCGTCCCTGCATTGCCGCTTGAAACGCCGTAAAATCAGCATGGCGGGTAACATTGGCTAGGTCACGGTAATCTAGCCCGGCGCGGCGCAGCTTTTTCTCTTCGAGATCAAAGCCCAGCGGTTCAATCAAATGTAATCGGCAGCCATTGTTAGCCACCAAGCGCATAATGTTACCCGTGTTGGGTGCCATACGCGGTTCAAATAGCGCTACTTCAAACATTACCACCTGCCTATTATTAACTCATTGTGCGTTCGCCCAGCGCCGCTGATTGTAATGGAATTTGCCTAGAAACACTTGTAGAGGTCACCCTTCACCATGACGCCCCAACCGCCAAAGAGCATTCTTAGCCGTATTAAAGGGCTAAACCCGCGCCAGCAGGAAGCGGTGCGCTATATCGATGGCCCCTGTTTGGTCTTGGCGGGCGCGGGGTCTGGTAAAACCAGCGTTATTACCACCAAAATCGCCTATCTGGTGCAAGAGTGCGGCATGAGTGCGCGCAAAATTGCCGCGGTGACCTTCACCAATAAAGCCGCTAGGGAGATGAAAGAGCGGGTTGGGCAAATGCTGAAGGGTAAAGAGGGCCACGGGCTAACGGTGTCGACGTTTCACAACCTGGGCTTGACTATTATTCGCAGCGAGCTGAAAACGTTGGGCTACAAGCCGGGCTTTTCACTGTTCGACCCGGAAGATGCCAAGGCACTGCTGCGCGATTTGATGAACAAAGACGCTCAGGTAGACGCCGAGCAGATCAACGCCGTGCAAGCCAAAATCTCCACGTGGAAGAACGATTTAGTGCTGCCCAGTGACGCGCTTTCTTTTGCTGCGGATGATGACGAGCATTTTGCTGCACGGGTGTATGAAGCTTATGTGCGCCACTTAAAAGCCTATAACGCGGTAGATTTCGACGACCTGATTCTGCTGCCGGTGGTGCTGCTACAACGCGACCCAGAAGCCCTGGCACGCTGGCGGCGCAAAATTCACTACATGCTGGTGGATGAGTATCAGGACACTAACGTTTCCCAGTACCTATTGGTGAAACTACTGATGGCCGAACGGGCGACCTTTACCGTGGTTGGCGACGACGACCAGTCGATCTACGCGTGGCGTGGGGCCCGGCCTGAAAACTTGGTGACCCTTGGCGAAGACTTTCCACGCCTGAACGTCATCAAGCTGGAGCAGAACTACCGCTCGACCGGCACTATTTTGCGTGCGGCCAACACGTTAATTGCTAACAACCCGCACGTTTACGATAAAACCTTGTGGTCGGATATGGGCGATGGCGCGCCGATCCGGGTCATCGTCAACCGCCATGAAGAGGCGGAATCAGAGCGGGTAGCCAGCGAAATGCTGACTCGGCGCATCAAAGAAAAAGCAGAATGGCGAGATTTTGCGGTGCTCTATCGGGGTAACTTCCAGGCACGCTTATTAGAACTGAAGCTGCAGCACTACCAAATTCCCTACAAGCTTTCCGGCGGTACGTCGTTTTTTTCCCGCAACGAGATCAAGGACACCATGGCCTATCTGCGGCTGTTAATTAACCCAGCCGACGATAATGCCTTTTTACGTATTGTGAACGTGCCCCGTCGGGAAATAGGCCCTGGCACGTTGGAAAAGCTGGCCAACTACGCAACCGAGCGTTCAATTTCGCTGTTTGCTGCCTGCCACGAGCTGGGGTTAGAGCAAACGCTGCCTACCCGTGCCGTGGAGCGGCTTTCACGCTTTACGCATTTTATTGATGGCGTGCGCAAGCGTATGGATCAAGCCGATGCCATCGCGGCTATTCGCGATATGCTGCGTGATATGGATTACGAGGCCTGGCTGTACCAGAATGCCAGCGCCCCAACCGTTGCTGAACGGCGCATGGCCAACGTATGGATATTGATTGATCAGCTTGAAAAGTCACTAAACCGCGACCCAGAAGATGCCGATGATTCCACCGCAACGGAAACAGACGGCGTAGAGGCCGCTATTTCCCGCTTGGTGCTGCGCGATATTCTGGAACAGCAGGCCGAAGAAGATGACTCCGACCGCGTGCAGCTACTCACCATGCACGCCTCGAAAGGGCTGGAGTTTCCCCATGTGTATTTGATGGGCTTAGAGGAAGATCTGCTACCCCACCGCAACGCCATTGAAATGGGCACGGTAGAAGAGGAGCGCCGCCTGGCTTACGTCGGCATTACTCGGGCAAGACGCACGCTAACACTCACCTTAGCCCGCCAGCGTAAAGCCTATGGTGAGCTGATGGACTGCCAACCTAGCCGCTTTTTAGACGAGCTGCCTGACGATGATTTGGAGTGGGAAGGCCGCGCCGATAAGGAAGACCCCGAGAAAAAGCAGGCACGCGGGAAAGATGCCATTGCCGGTTTGCGCTCGCTGCTTGGCTAAAAAAATATCCACAGGGGGTGATAAAAACCCACCTGTGGATAAATTTATTACTGACTAATGGGTAGCGCGATTTATTGCGCTTCAGCGACCATGTAATCAACAGCTGCTTGCAGCTCTTCATCAGAGGCGCTGCTGCCACCACGAGGCGGCATTACACCCAGGCCATTGAATACGCTGGCATACAGCTCATCTATGCCTTTATCAATACGCGGTGCCCATGCGTCGGCATCGCCTAATACCGGTGCACCTGCAACGCCTGCCGCATGGCAAGCAACGCAGCCCGTGCTGGCATACAGTGCTTCACCATCTAAACCATTGCCACCGTTGCTGGCATCTTCGCTAGCAACGGCTGTTTCTTCCGTGGCGGCGTCAGCATCAGCGGCAGCCATATCTTCGCTTACTGCCTCATCTGCTGCACTTTCATCTGCTGCAGCGACGTCTTCACTAGCAGCGTCATCGCCACCCCCTAGCTCAGGTACGTCCATTACTGGCTCTAGCAAGTAAGCCGTTGACGCTTCCATCTCTTCATCGGAGAGGTTGGGGTTACCGCCACGGGCTGGCATCGCGCCAATACCGTTGATCGAGTGCTCAAGCAGCGTGGCAAAACCTTGTTCAGTACGCTCGGCCCAGGCCGCTTCGTCACCGCGAATAGGCGCGCCCGCAGCGCCCGTTTCGTGACAGGCCATACACACACGGTTGTAAATACCTGCACCATCGACATCACTACCACCATTGCTGGCAGTCTCTGCCGGTGCTGCCGCAGAGCCACAGTCTTGGCCTTGTAAGCAGAGTTGTCCAACCGGTGCCAGACGCTCGGCCATTGCTTCACGTGCTGCATCGTTGGCATAAGCACCAGATGTGCCTGCCATGACGCCTAGGGCCGCCAGCCCGCTCATGATCAGCTTAGATTTCACTCTCACCACCTCTTGAGTTTTGTCATAAATCGTTTGTGCTCAACCCCTGCGCGCGACAGCACCATCACTAACCTTTGGCAGCCGAGACGCCAAGATATACGTTTCACGCTAGTATACCGAGAACGCCAAGCGTAAGAAAATGCTACTAAGCGCGGCAATGTATCACTCTTAACACCATTTGCCGTTATTCCACTGTCACGCTTTTGGCTAAATTACGTGGCTGGTCCACATCAGTGCCTTTCAAGACTGCCACGTGGTAGCTCAGAAGCTGCAGGGGCAGCGTGTATAACAGCGGCGCCAGTGCTTCGTGAACATGAGGAAGTGTTAGCACGCGAACGCCATCTTGCTCGCTGATCCCTACACGCTCATCGGCAAACACAAACAGCTGGCCACCGCGGGCACGGACTTCTTGTAGGTTCGACTTTAGCTTTTCGAGCAGGTCGTCGTTAGGGGCAACTGAAATCACCGGCATTTCGCTGTCTACCAGCGCCAGCGGCCCGTGCTTTAACTCTCCAGCGGGGTAAGCCTCTGCATGAATGTAGGAGATTTCCTTAAGCTTTAGCGCGCCTTCTAGTGCAATAGGATAGTGAGCACCACGGCCTAAAAAGAGCGCGTGATGTTTTTCCGCAAACGCTTGGGAAAGCGTTTCAATTTGGCTATCTAGCGCCAATACCTGATGGCAAAGTGCGGGGAGCGACCGCAGCGCGGCGACGATCTCTTGCTGCTCTGGCTGACGTTTGGCTTTGCTCACCGACAGTGTTAACAGCATTAACGCAACCAGCTGGGTGGTGAACGCTTTGGTAGACGCCACGCCGATTTCTGGGCCTGCCCGGGTCATTAGCGACATATCCGATTCACGCACCAGCGAGCTGCCGGGGACGTTACAAATAGCCAGCGACCCGACATAGTTAAGCGTTTTTGCAAAACGCAAGGCCGCCAGTGTGTCTGCTGTTTCGCCGGATTGCGACAGCGTGACAAACAGCGTCCCGTCAGGCACAACAGGGTGGCGATAGCGGTATTCAGAGGCAACTTCTACCTGCACGGGCACACCGGCATAGCGCTCTAGCCAGTAGCGCGCGACTAAGCCAGCATGGTAGCTGGTGCCACAGGCAATAATATGGATATAACGGGTGTTCTCGAACAGCGCTTGGGCGTCAGGGCCAAAGCTTTCCACCAGCACGTTATCTGTACTAAGCCGACCCTCAAGGGCGGCGCTAATGACGTCAGGCTGCTCGAAAATCTCTTTGAGCATGTAGTGGCGGTAGTCGCCTTTACTGGCCGCGCCGTCGCCGTGTTCAAAGGTATGTATTGGCCGCTCTACCGCGTTGCCTTGACGGTCAACAATGTGGATGGCTCCTTGCTCACGCAGCTCGACTAAATCTCCCTCTTCCAGGTAAATAAAGCGGTCGGTCACTTGCAAAAGCGCTAACGGGTCTGACGCGAGAAACGCTTCATCGATCCCCACGCCCACGACCAACGGGCTGCCCTGACGAGCACCTACCACTACCCCCGGTTCTGCAGCGCTCATCACACCCAGCGCGTAGGCACCGCCTAAGCCGTTGACGATTTGCTGGGTTGCTTCAAATAACGTCAGACCGGTTGCTAACTTTTCAGCCAGTAAGTGGGCAATCACTTCGGTATCGGTTTCGGAGGTAAAGCGGTAACCGCTGGCCTGCAGGGTGTCTTTGATCTGCTCGTAGTTCTCGATAATGCCGTTGTGAACCACCGCTACTTGGTCGCTGCTGTGGTGCGGGTGAGCATTCGCTTCAGAGGGTTTTCCATGGGTAGCCCAGCGGGTATGGGCAATACCACAAGTGCCGGGCAGCGCTGCGGTGGCTAATCGTTCATTAAGGGCGGCCACCTTGCCCAAAGCACGATGACGCGTTAGCGCACCGCTGTTCAGCACCGTCATACCAGAAGAGTCATAGCCGCGATACTCCAAGCGCTTGAGGCCTTCCAGCAAAATTCCTTGCACATTACGCTGTGCAACCGCAGCAACGATGCCACACATAGATGTTTCTCCCTTGGGCGTTTGGCGTGATCGCTTTACTTGCTGTTTTTAACCGGACGAGGCCAGTCAGACTTCTCTAGTTGACGGCCGCGGGTAACCGCCAACGCATGCTCCGCCACGTCTTTGGCAATCGTTGAACCCGCCCCAATCGTCGCGCCTTTACCTATCGTTACCGGTGCGACTAGGGCACTGTTAGAGCCAATAAACGCGTTATCGCCAATCTCGGTAAGGTGCTTGTTCGCACCGTCATAGTTACACGTAATCGTACCTGCACCAACATTCACATCACGACCTAAATGGGCATCGCCCACATAGCTTAAGTGATTGATTTTACTTCCTTCACCAACGTCGGCATTTTTGGTTTCCACAAAGTTACCCACCTTGGCTTTAACCGCCAGGCGGGTACCAGGGCGCAGCCGAGCAAAGGGGCCTACTTGGTTTAATCCTGCAGCTACCGTGTGATCAATCACGCTGTGACTGTCAATCACACTTTCAGCACCAATCGTGCTGTTTTTAATCACGCAGTAAGGGCCGATCTGTACCCCTTCACCCAGCTCAACATCACCTTCAAACACACAGCCCACGTCGATAAACACATCGTGGCCACAGGTGAGCTTACCGCGAATATCGATTCTTGCAGGGTCTGCCAGTGCAACGCCCTGCTCCATTAACTTATTCGCTAGCTGCTGCTGATAAGCGCGTTCCAAACGGGCCATTTGGGCACGGTTATTGACCCCTTCTACCTCAATAGCGGTGGCTGGTTGGGCAGTGCATACCTTCACGCCTTCCCCTGCTGCCATGGCAATTACGTCGGTTAAGTAATACTCGCCTTGGGCATTTTCCGCCGACAGTTGAGGCAGCCAGCGTTTCAGCTGGGCGCTGGTCATGGCCATAATGCCGGTATTGCACTCGGTAATGGCAAGCTGGTCAGCACTGGCATCTTTTTGCTCAACAATGGCCACCGCGTCGCCTTCATGGTTACGAACAATTCGCCCATAGCCATTGGGGTCGTCTAGCGTCACCGTTAGCAGGCCCATGTGTTGCTCATCCACCTGAGCCAACAACGCAGCCAGGGAGTCGCGGCGAATCATCGGTACATCGCCATATAATACCAGCACCTTGCCGTTGCCCAGCTGTGGCTGTGCCTGAGCAACGGCGTGGCCGGTACCCTTTTGCTCGGCTTGAACCGCAAAGCATACGTCACTCTCTATCAGCGCTTCGCGTAGTTGGTCAGCACCGTGGCCAATCACTACATGGGTACGCGTGGGGTTGAGTCCACTGGCCGTGTCCAGTACGTGTTGTACCATCGGTTTACCTGCCAAGGTGTGTAGCACTTTTGGCGTTTGCGAGCGCATACGGGTGCCTTTTCCCGCGGCAAGTATGACAACATCAAGATCATGCATGTGTGTTTACCTTAACAATTTAGCGGTTGGCGTCGGGGGCTTCCCAGGCGTGAATTCCCAGCTCATCCATCAGCTCCTCACCGAAGTCATCCACAAACGCGGGGCTTGCCAAGCTGCGCCAGTGCTCGTCTTCTCTTGTGAGAATCAGCACACTGAGGTTGTTGTCGAGCGCCATTTCCAACCCCTCTTCGTTGCCTACCACTAAAATAGCGGTGGCCCAGGCATCTGCCCAGGCGTTAGACGGGTGAAAAACGGAGACAGAGGCAAGCTGATGCTTCACTGGCCAGCCAGTACGTGGGTCTATGGTGTGGGAGAAGCGCTCGCCGTCGACCTCAAAGTAGTTGCGGTAATCCCCCGAGGTGGCAACAGAGATCTCGCTCAGGGGTAGAATATGCTGGGCCGTTTGCTGCCCATCTTCTGGCACTTCAATACCAATGCGCCACGGGCTCTGCTCTTCAGTATCACGGTGACCACGGGCAACAATATCGCCCCCCAGATTAACCAGATAGTTTTCGATTCCCTGTTGGTCAAGGTACGCAGCCACGCGGTCTGCTCCGTGCCCCTTGGCAACCCCGGAAAGGTCGGCAAATACATCACGGGTACGCCGTGCCTGCATTCTCTCGACGTCAACCTCAACAGCGTCATAGCCAATGGTTGCCAGGCGCTCGTTTAACTCAGCCTCTGAGGGAATATTTTCAGGGCGTGCTTCAGGACCAAAGCTCCAGAGGTTGACGAGACTACCTATGGTGATATCAAACGCACCGTGGCTGGCTTCTGATACCGAACGACTAATCGCTAATACTTCGATCAGCTCATTGGAAAGTGGCTGCCATTCGTTAAGTGGGGCCTCGTTGAAGGCAATTAGCTCCGCATCATCACGATAGGTGGACATCGCTTGATCGACGCTCTCAAGTTCTGCGAGAAACCCCTCTTCCAGGGTATTTGCTTCACCTTGAGTGAGAGGGTCCGCTACCGTTACTTGGTAGAAAGAACCAAAGATCCCACCTTCAAAGCGCACAGGGGTATCAAGAGGCCGGTCATTCTCCGAGCATCCAGCCAAGATAACGGTGGCCAACAGCATTAAGCTGCCAACACTCACTAACCGGTGGTCACTTTTCATTATATGTCCCTTAAACAATAGTCGCTGTTATTAAAAGTGGAAAAACCACAACAGCCAAGCACCAAACAGCACTCGGTACACCACGAACGGTTGCATGCCCAACTTTTTAATGACAACCAAGAAGTAGTGTATACAGAGGTAGGCGCTAATTCCCGATAGAACGGTGCCGACGAGCATCGCAGGCCAATTTATCGGTTCTGGGCTGCCCAGTAATCCGACAGCTTCTAGCCCACCAGCCAAGACAATGACCGGAATGGAGAGAAGAAAAGAGAAGCGGGCCGCGCCTTCACGGCTCATGCCCACCAGCAGCGCGGCGGTGATCGTAATCCCCGAGCGCGAGGTGCCCGGTATTAGCGCCAGCGCCTGCGCGAAACCAATAATAAGTACATCCTTCAGCCCCATACGGTATTCGCTGCGGCTTCCGCGCTTTTTCCAATCCGCGTAGCCCAACAGTAAGCCAAAGCCAATCAGGCTAATCCCAATAATCAGCGTCGAACGCATGTAGTTGGCAATCAGGTCACGCCCGAGAAAACCAATAATACAAACAGGCAGTGTTGCCAGTACCACCCACACGCCTAACTTGGCGTCCTCATTAATCCCTTTGCCTTGTAAGGCATCTAAGCCACTGGAGACCATGCGAAAAATTTCTTGGCGAAAGTAGATAATGACCGCCGCCAAACTGCCGATATGGAGTGCTACGTCAAAGGCCAGGCCTTGATCTTCCCAGGCGGTAAGCTCTGGCACCAAAATTAAATGAGCCGAGCTTGAAATAGGTAAGAACTCGGTTAGTCCCTGTACTACCGCCAACACCACTACCTGGAGCCAATCCATAGGTCGTCCTGCTAATGTTATATCGTTTAATGACGCTTACCCGCTTATCGTGGTGCTAAGGATACACATCCCTTAATTCATTGTCCGTACTGTGGGTACCTGGAAATGCGTAAGAGGGTATAGGGCCTGGGCATTCGTACGCTACAATAAGCATCTATTAGAAGTGTGCGTTCCTACAAGGTACCTCATGACTCAAAGCGTAGAATCCCCCGTGGTTCCCAACCGCGAACTCAATAGCCAGGAAGCGAAACGCGTCACCTGTATCGGTGCGTGGCTGGATGGCATCCTGAGCGTTGTTAAAGTCGTGGTAGGTTTCTTGGTTGGTTCGGCCGCCTTAATTGCCGACGGTATCCATTCGCTGTCGGATCTTGTAACGGACGGCTTCGTGCTGGCCGCTATCCATTATGGGCGTCAGGAGCCTGACGACGATCATCACTACGGCCATGGGCGAATTGAGACACTGACGACGCTGCTGCTGGGCAGTGTGCTTATTTTTGTGGCCGGGGGGATTGCCTGGTCAAGCCTGGATCGTCTGTTTAGCGGTACCGAGGTGGGTGCCCCTGGCATTGTTGCCATCATTATTACTGTCGCTGCGTTACTCAGCAAAGAGTGGATTTTCCGCTATACCATGCGGGTTGCTAAACGCGTGAATTCAAAACTGCTTGAAGCAAATGCTTGGCACTCGCGCAGCGATGCGCTTTCTACGGCAGTGGTGCTGGTGGCGCTGATTGGCGCGCAGTTTGGGTTTGGCTGGCTAGACGCCGTTGCTGCGATTATCGTCGGTTTATTAGTCGGTAAAGTCGGTTGGGATTTGTTGTGGGAGTCGGCCCGGGAGCTGGTGGACACTGCATTGCCTGAGAGTGTACAGCAGCAAATGTACGACGTTGCTTGCAGCGTACCAGGGGTCGATAGCGTTCACGATTTGCGCACCCGCCAGTCGGCTGGCTGGGTAATGGTTGACCTGCATGTGGTGGTAGGGCCAAAAATTACCGTATCAGAAGCGCATGAGATCGGTAACGAAGTAAGCCGCCGCCTACGCCATGAGTTTCCGCTGCTCACCGATGTTATTTTCCACGTTGACCCTGAAGATGATGCCGGAGAAGGCGACCCTAGCCGCCTGCCGGGTCTGCCACTGCGGCCCGAGGTGGAAGCGGCGCTGCATGAGCGCTGGTATATGCATCCGGTATGGCGCACCTTGAGTGAACTTCAGCTGCACTACCTTGATGACAAAGTCTCGGTCTCTTTAATTATTGGTGATGCTGTCAACCAACCTCCCCAGTGCCTTGCCAGTCAGCTAAAAGGGTTAGCCAGCGATATTGAGTGGTTAGGCCACGTGGAAATACTGTTTATCACTCGCGCAGCCAGTAATGCACCTTAATACCCAACGATGGCGCGGTTTGTGGGCGCGTTGGCAACTGCCTGCTTGGCGCGTTGTGTTATTTCGTACTTTTCTTTATAGCGGCTTATGGTGGGTACTGACCGAAGGCGCTGGCAGTGTCTGGCTAGGTGTTCTGTTGGCACTTGCCATTGCCCTTTTTGCACCATTGAATAACGCGCCATGGTCAACGCATTTACGCTGGTGGAAACTGCCCACGTTTATTGGTTTTATGGCAAAACGCAGTGTCAGCGGCGCTATCGACGTTGCTAAGTTGGCATTAAGCCGACATTGTGATCTCAATACGCATACGCGTACCTACTATTTTCGCTTGCTTACCTGTCCGTCCCAACAGCTATTAATGGCTAATTTGGTTAACCTAACGCCAGGTACGCTCACGCTTTGCATGCGTGATAACACCCTGCACATTCATATCCTAAATCACCCTGAAATCGCGGCTCAGCTTCGCGAACTTGAAAGCCGTATCGCTGAACTCTATGGTTGGAATCATGGATATTAACGGGGGCGTTCAGCTGGTTTATCTGATGACTAGTGCGGTACTACTCGCCAATGCGGTGGTATCACTTTGGCGACTCTATCGTGGCCCCACCAACGCCGATCGTATGCTGGCGGTGGAGTTTTTTACGACCTCCACGCTGGCCATTGTTTTGCTGTTTAGCGCCTACTTTACGTTACCGGCACTGGTCGATATTGCCCTGCTATTTGCACTGTTAGCGGCGCTGGGCACGTCTAACTTTGTGGTTCGCCATCATGTATCCCAACGCAAGGAACCCCACCACGATGAGTGATCTGCTGGGTACCGCGCTCATTTTATTAGGCCTGCCTTTTTTTATTGCCAGCACCGTTGGTTTGCTGCGTTTTCCCGATGTTTATGCGCGACTTCATGCACTAACGAAAGCAGATAATGTCGGTTTAGGGCTCATTTGTTTAGGCCTTGCCGTGCAGGCCGACAGTCTCGCCGTTGGGCTTAAAATAGTGCTGATTTGGGGGCTGATCCTGTTGGCTTCCAGTACGGGTGCCACGCTGATTTCCACATCAGCCTTACGACACGGCCACCCACCCCAACAGCGCAATGACGTGGATAAACATGCTGGCCATTGATGTGTTGCTCGCGTTGGCCGCTCTGGCTACCGCTGGGCAGTGTTTATTACTTCCCGGGCTGTTTCGCGCGGTTGCCAATTTAATGGCTTTTGGTCTAGTGATGGCACTTATCTGGGTGCGTTTAGACGCTCCGGATGTGGCGCTGGCAGAAGCCGCAATAGGGGCAGGCATTACGGGGGCACTGCTGCTGACCGCCGTAGGGCAACTGCCTGCCTCCCAGCGAAGGCTGCACCCTGAGCACTACCGTGTGCCACGGTGGTTTATTACGATGGCAATAATAGTGGTGTTGGTTGGCGGCCTGCTGTGGGTGGCAATGCTTGAACTGCTCAACACAGGGTTAGCCAACGCAGGATTAGCCAAGGAAGTAGCGGCCGCGCTCCCCGAAAGCGGCGCTGAGCACGCAGTAACGGCGATATTGCTTAACATACGGGGTGTCGATACCTTGCTGGAAATTGCCGTCATGTTAGGCGCTGTTGCGGTCATTTGGTCACTCCAACCCGCTATTCCTCCGCCTGCATTAGGGGGCAACTACCCTGGGTTAACCACCTTGGCACGCTGGCTACACCCGCTGTTTTTATTAACTTTTTGCTACTTTCTCTGGCAGGGAACCCATGCCCCGGGCGGTGCGTTTCCAGCAGGTGCCGTACTCGGCGCTGGCGGCGTATTATTGCTGCTCACGGGGAGTATCGGGTGGATGTACCGTTATGGTTACAATTACCTCTTACGCTGGCTGTTAGCAGCGGGCTTATTACTCTTTCTTGTCACGGCGCTGGCCGGTTTACTGATGACAGGGTCACTTTACGGCCTACCGCCAACGTTTGCGGGCTATTTTATTATTGCCATTGAAGTCGCCGCTGCGCTGTCGATTGCCCTTATGCTGATGACCTTTTACCTATTTGGGCGACCAGGAAGGTAGCCATGACAGACACACTTTTCACCCTGCTTGCCTCCCTACTTGTGGCCATGGCGTTGGTCAGCATTTTTACGGCTCGCCATCTTATTCGTCGCTTGCTGGCGCTTAATATCTTAGCCAGCGCTGTCTTTTTGCTCTTGGTGTTAACCGCGCGCAGCGCTGGTGGCATCGACCCAGTTCCCCATGCGTTGGTACTAACTGGTATTGTGGTGGCGGTGAGCACCACCGCCGTTGTCTTGGCTCTCTATTTGCGTCGCTATGGTCGGGAGCCACCATGCTAGCGCTGCCCTTTATTGATGTATCGTTTACTTTGAATATCCTCCCGATGCTGTTGGTTATCGTGCCGCTCTTACTATCCGTTGCGGCATTCACGCGTCTTTTAAGCATCCCCCATCAGTTAGCGGTTGGCTTACCTTTCATTGTGATCGGCAATGCCTTGGGAATTGGTTGGGTCGGGTATGGTTCTGGCTTGGCTATCGATGGCTGGCTACTAGGGGGTTGGGCATTGCCGCTAGGCATCCGTTGGACTCTGGAACCAACGTCACTGGCCTTGCTGACATTAACCACGGTTGTGGCTGTTGCCACGAGCTTATCCAGCCTCACAGAACGAATCAAACGGCATGAACACTGGACGCTATGGTGGTTAATGTGGGCAGCACTTAACACGCTGTGGCTTTCGCGAGATCTGTTTAATGTTTATGTCGCACTTGAGCTGCTGTCTTTAAGTGCGGCGGGGTTGGTGGCACTGTCACCTAAAGATCCTTATGGGTTTTCCGCGCTTCGCTATGTGCTGGTGGCACTGATTGCGTCGCTGTTTTATCTACTTGGGGTGGGGCTAATGTATGGTACCCATGCCACGCTGGATATCGACTTACTCAGCGAACGGGCTTCTTCTGATACGTTGCATGCTGTTGCAGCACTGTGTATGACCCTTGGGTTGATGATGAAAGCGGCGCTCGTGCCGCTGCACAGTTGGCTGCCTCAAGCACACTCCCGTGCGTCTCCTGGTGTGAGTGCAATGCTGTCTGCTGTGGTGGTCGCCGTTGCGCTTTACTGGCTATGGCAGCTATGGCTGGGGCCCTTCCAGGTACTCTCTATGCAGCCGTTGTTTGCTTTTTTAGGGGGGCTTTCGCTGCTATGGGGAGGTATTAATGCACTTCAGCAGACACAGCTAAAGCGTTTGATTGCCTACTCCACCATTTCGCAGATGGGCTACGCGCTGCTTGTTCTGAGCCTATCAACGGATGCCAGTTCGCACGCGTTAGCGCAACAGGGAGCCACAACGCTACTGGTTGCCCATGGGTTAGCAAAAGCGGGGTTATTTTTGACCGCAGGCTAC
The DNA here is from genome assembly GCA_007116835.1 of Halomonas sp. Taxonomy (GTDB): domain Bacteria; phylum Pseudomonadota; class Gammaproteobacteria; order Pseudomonadales; family Halomonadaceae; genus Vreelandella. The sequence goes on along the minus strand of SKHS01000032.1, from coordinate 9,952 downwards.
TTGGTGATTCACCACCAAGGCGACCAACTTCAGCGTTTTACTGGCAGTGCCTATCAGTACCCTTGGCTGTGGGCAGGGTTTGCTCTTTGCGCAGCAAGCCTTGTGGGTCTGCCTCCTAGCGGTGGCTTTGTTGGCAAGTGGTGGCTATTTATGGGGCTGTGGGAGCAGCAGCGCTGGCTAAGCGCCACGGCTTTTTTGCTAGGCACACTGCTGACCGCCGGTTACTTAGCACGCGTGATCGCCATTGCGTTACGCCCAGCACCGTTTGCGGCAGCAACGGCGCGCTCTGATGCAGAACTGCTCCCGCTACTGCTTGGCTGTCTGGCGTGGGGGCTCGGAATTACCCTGGTCGTTCAGGCGAGCTATCTTTCGTTGCCTGATATTGATCGCACCAGCCGTTTTTTTGCACTTCCTGCACTGTTGATCTGGGGATTAATACTCTTTTGGCAGTCTCAGTGCCCATCTCCGCGTTCGCGTTTTTTCACCATGCTGCTGTGGCTAACCGCGCTGTTCCATGCCATTGCGCTCACCGCCCAAGATTGGCTGATGTTCTATGCCGCGCTTGCGTGGCTAGGCATATTGGGCTGGCTACTGATACTCCACGGTAAGGCCAATACCGCGCCACAAGCAGGACGCACCTATTTAGCCATGATGCTAATCGCCGAAGTACTGCTATTTGCCGCCACCGCCAGCATGGCGCTCCAGGAGACACTGGCCTTTGAAAAGAGCACCCTTGCGATACTTTCAGTAGGCACTGCACTGCTCGTAGGGGGCGGTTTGGCAATTAAGTCAGGCGTATTGGGTGTCCACGGTTGGTTACCTGTCGCTCACCCTGCCGCACCGGCACTGGCCAGTGCGTTACTCTCTGGTGTCATGATCAAGCTAGGCATTCTGGGTGTACTACGCTTAACCCCAGACAATGCTTCCGCTGTCGCCGCTGGCGAAATACTGTTCTATTGGGGCGTTCTGGCGGCCCTTTATGGCGGTGTGCAGGGCACATTTTCGCGAACGCCTAAAGCTGTGTTGGCGTGGTCCAGCGTCGGCCAAATTGGTCTGCTTTCTGCGGGGGTGGGCATACTGTTACTCGTACCTGACAATGACCCGCTGCGCACGCTTATTATGCTGCTAGTGATCAGTCACGGCTTGGCGAAGTCAGCGCTCTTTATAGGTGCCGGACAGTGGGCAGCGCTATCCACTGGAAAACGCCAAATCATCGGTGCAGGCATGGCGGTCGCCGCGCTCACCCTGGTCGGCGCTCCGTTGAGTGGCGGGCTCTATATTAAAAGCGGGTTAACCTACGCAATCAATAGCCAGGGGCTAACAGGCGAGCTATTAACCCTGGCCAGTGTTGCAACTGCAGGCGCAATGCTGCGTTTTGGTTGGCTATTACTCAAACAGCCCACTGCCGATGCCTGCTTGGGAGCCGTCCCCTTAGTTAGCCGTTGGCTATGGGCTGGGTGGTGGCTACTATGTGCCGGTGCCTGGCTGGTGCCGCTTATGTGGCAGTGGTGGTTACCCTATCCGGGTAGCTGGATGACGGCGAACCTAAAAGCCTTAGCAGTCGTCGCCATTAGTGGAAGCGCGGCAGCAGCGACTCTCTACCTGCGCGCTACTTTGCCAATTAAGCCGCTCACCCCATCACCATTCACCCCATCACCATTCACCCCGCTATCCTGGCACCAGGCGACCCGCAGTCGGCTCGCCTGGCGAGTAGAACGCCAGCTACGCCACTGGCCAGTAATAGGCATTATGCTGATTAGCGTTACTAGCCTATTTTTAATTCTTTATCTTTAATGGCTACTGACCAGCCACCTATACCGCCACGTCCGATAAAATAACAGTGGCAATACTGAAGTAAATCAACACCCCCGAGGCATCAATCAGCGTGGTGACCAACGGCGCGGACGCAGTAGCGGGGTCAACCTTGAAGCGCTCTAGTACGAACGGTAGACACATACCGATCATGCTGCCAAATAACACAATGGTGACCATGCTAAAGGCAACCACCATCGCTACCGCTTCGCCCCCCCTGATAACGCCAATAGGTGCCACCGCAATGGCCATTGTAAGCCCCAATGAGCCTGCCACCAGTAGTTCACGGCCAAGCATTTTACTCCAGTCTTTCACACCGATATCGCCCGTTGCCATACCGCGTACCATGAGTGTGGCAGCCTGAGCCCCGGCGTTACCACCACTACCAATCAGCAGCGGTAGAAAAAATACCAACGCGACTTGAGCGGCAATCGTGTCTTCAAAGTAGGCAATGCCCGCCCCTGAAAAAAGATTGGCGAAGACCAACAGTACCAACCAAGTAACACGCTTGCGGTAGAGGGTCCACAGCGTTACCCGGCTCACGCCATCTTCCAGCTGGCCGATAGACATCCCTTTGTGGATATCTTCGGTCGCTTCCGATTCAGCAACGTCCATCGCGTCATCGTGGGTGACGATACCGACCATCCGGCCATCGGCATCAATCACAGGTAACGCAAGTAAGTCATAGCGAGCAACAATGCGTGCAACTTCTTCCTGCTCTTCATCAACGGGTGTGCTGATGACATCTTTAATCATGATGTCATCAACTAATGCCCCCGGACGAGCTACCATTAGCTGACGCAAGGACATGGTACCGATCAGTTGCCCGTCGCTATCGAGTACATACAACTGATAAACCGTTTCCGCATCTGGGGCGGTTTGGCGTACCCGCATCATGGCTTGCGACACCGTCATGCCACTGGCTATTGCCACATAGTCAGAGGTCATGATGGCGCCTGCGGTACCCTCTTCATAACTTGCAAGACGCTTTAGGTCTTCCCGCTCCTGATGCGCCATACGCCGCAACAGCGCTTCGCGGCGGTCTTCTCCAAGCAGGTTAAACAAATCTGCCCGCTCATCGGAGCCCATCTCTTCGAGCAACTTGAGCACCTGGGTATCCGACAGCTTTCCCACTACTTCAAGCTGACTTTCACCAGGCAAATAACCCAGTACGTTGGCAGCCCGCTCGGTAGAGAGAATATCAAGTATGGACAGTGCGGCCGAAAGCTCTTCGTCCTCTTCGATAAACTCTTCTAACACTTCGCCAATATCCGCCGAACGAATTTCGGCTAAGCGTTCTGCTAACAGTGTCTTGTTAGGGTTTTCTTTGACCAGCTCGTCAAGCAGCTCCGTTTTCAGTTCCTGCAAGGTTTCATCGTTCAATGACATCGCTATCTCCCTTTATGCAGACACGTATTGTGCAGTCAAGATGCTACAAACGGGTGTTACCAACGAGCTTCTTTACACGCAATAAGTTTCCCCATATTACCAGACAAAAAAAACGCCCCTTAAACCCTTAACGGGTTCAAGGAGCGTTTTCGTCACGCTAATGCGTGTTTTTAGCCTTTACCCGCCTTTTTACGCAGCTGCTGAATGGTTCGCAGCTGTGCAACGGCTTCGGCGAGTTCAGCGGCAGCGCGGGTATAATCCAGCTCTGCCGATTTCTCGTTAAAGGCTTTCAGCGCTTGCTGACGTGCTTCTTCAGCGGCGGCCTCGTTGAGGTCACTAGCACGCGATGCAGCGTCTGCCAGGATTGTCACAACATCCGGTTGGACTTCCATGAAGCCACCCGAGACAAAGAAGTTCTCTTCCTTGCCATCATCGTGCATCACGCGAATCGGGCCCGGCTGAAGCTCGGTCAGCAGTGGAGCGTGACCTGGCAAAATGCCGAGGTCACCCATAACCCCGGAAGCTACCACCTGCTCAACTTTACCTGAGAAGATGGACGCTTCGGCACTGACGATATTGCATATGAAGCTATTCGCCATAGCGAAACCCCCTAATGAACGGGATTACTTCTTCATCTGGTTGGCTTTATCGACAGCTTCGTCGATTGAACCGACCATGTAGAAGGCCTGTTCCGGCATATCGTCGTACTCGCCAGCAAGGATGCCCTGGAAGCCACTGATAGTGTCTTTCAACGAAACATACTTACCGGGCGAACCGGTGAATACCTCAGCCACGAAGAACGGCTGCGACAAGAAGCGCTGGATTTTACGTGCGCGAGATACGGCAAGCTTATCTTCATCAGACAGCTCGTCCATACCTAGGATCGCAATAATATCCTTCAGCTCTTTGTAACGCTGCAGAACGTTCTGCACACCGCGAGCGGTAGCATAGTGCTCTTCACCAACTACCAGCGGATCCAGCTGACGCGAGGTAGAGTCCAACGGATCGATAGCCGGGTAGATACCTAGCTCAGCAATCGAACGCGCGAGTACAACGGTGGCGTCAAGGTGCGAGAAGGTGGTCGCCGGTGACGGGTCGGTCAAGTCATCCGCAGGAACGTAAACGGCCTGCACAGACGTGATAGAACCAGTTTTGGTCGACGTGATACGTTCCTGAAGAACGCCCATCTCTTCCGCTAGTGTCGGCTGATAACCTACCGCTGACGGCATACGACCCAGCAGTGCTGATACTTCGGTACCAGCCAGGGTGTAGCGGTAAATGTTATCAACGAACAGCAGTACGTCGCGGCCTTCATCACGGAATTTCTCAGCGATGGTCAGACCGGTCAGTGCTACACGAAGACGGTTACCGGGAGGCTCGTTCATCTGACCGTAAACCAGCGATACCTTGTCGATAACGTTGGATTCAGTCATCTCATGATAGAAGTCGTTACCCTCACGCGTACGCTCACCTACACCGGCAAATACAGAGTAGCCGCTGTGTTCGGTGGCGATGTTACGGATAAGCTCCATCATGTTAACGGTTTTACCAACACCGGCACCGCCGAACAGACCAACCTTACCACCCTTAGCAAACGGGCAGACCAAGTCGATTACTTTGATACCTGTTTCCAGCAGCTCGTTAGACGCTGCTTGGTCGGCATAGCTCGGTGCTTTACGGTGAATCGGCATGCGTTCTTGCTCACCGATCTCGCCTGCTTCATCGATCGGCTCGCCGAGAACATTCATAATACGACCTAGCGTTTCCTTACCTACCGGTACGGAAATGGCGGCACCCGTATTGGTAACCTCCATGCTACGCTTTAGACCCTCGGTGGAGCCCATGGCGATGGTGCGCACTACGCCGTCGCCCAGCTGCTGCTGAACTTCGAGGATAGTCTCAACATCAGAGACTTTTAGTGCGTCGTAGACCTTGGGCACTGTGTCCCGCGGAAACTCTACGTCAATCACCGCGCCGATGATTTGTACGATACGTCCGCTCATCTTGGTTCCTCTCTAAAACCTGAAAATGAAACCTGTCTGCCGGGAGCCATTATAAAAAGTAGACTCCTTAGGCGTTATACGGCAGCAGCGCCGCCGACGATCTCAGAAATTTCCTGGGTGATGGCGGCCTGACGGGCCTTGTTATAAACCATCTCCAGATCGTCGATCAGGCCGCCCGCGTTGTCAGTGGCACTCTTCATAGCAATCATTCGGGCGGCCTGTTCGCAGGCACCGTTTTCCACTACTGCCTGATACACCTGTGATTCGATGAATCGAACCAACAGGCTATCGAGCAGCGCCTTGGCATCCGGTTCATACAGGTAGTCCCAACTTCCGGGACGGGCGTTTTCTTCGTCTTGCTCAGCATCTGCACCCATATCAGGTGACAGTGGAAGAATCTGATGAACTACTGGCTTTTGTGTCATGGTGTTTACAAACTCGTTGTACACCACGTACAGCCGGTCAAGACGTCCATCGTCATACGCTTCCAGCATGACCTTGATACTGCCGATCAACCCTTCAACCGAGGGGGCTTCACCTAAACCACTTTTTGCTGCTACCAGATTACCGCCGTAATTGCGGAAGAAGCTGCTGGCCTTTGCACCGAGGGCACAAAAATCAAGCTCAGCTCCTTCTTTTTTCCAACCCGACGCTTCTTTAAGCAGTGCTTTAAAAAGGTTGTGGTTCAAGCCGCCACATAGCCCACGGTCAGTAGAAATCACAATGTACCCAACGCGATTGACCGGCCGTTCTACCATGTAAGGATGCAGATCTTCTTGGTCTACATCGGCATCGGCAATGTGAGCAACCACATTACGGATCTGTTTAGCGTAGGGCTTACTGGCCCTCATCAGATCTTGCGCTTTACGCATTTTCGATGCAGCCACCATTTCCATGGCGCTGGTAATCTTCTGCGTATTTTTAATGCTCCCGATCTGGGTGCGTATCTCTTTTGCAGCTGCCATAGCGATCTACCCTTCGTTCGTGGCTCACAGAAAGCATGCAAGCCCGCCCATAGGCGGGCCAGACATTACCAGCTCTGAGTCGCCTTGAACTTCTCGAGACCCGACTTCAAGCCGTCTTGAATCTCGCCGTTGTAGTCGCCGGTCTGGTTAATCTTGTCGAGTAAATCACTGTGTTCTGACTTCATGTAGTCGTGCAGGGCACGCTCGAAGTCCAACACTTTATTTACTTCAACATCATCCAGGAAGCCTTCATTGGCGGCGTACAGAGACAGCGCCATTTCAGCTACCGACATCGGCGAGTACTGATTCTGCTTCATCAATTCGGTAACACGTTGACCGTGCTCAAGCTGCTTCCGCGTGGCTTCATCAAGGTCAGACGCAAACTGCGAGAATGCCGCCAATTCACGGTACTGAGCCAGTGCCAGACGTACACTACCGCCGAGTTTCTTGATGATTTTGGTCTGAGCCGAACCACCTACACGGGAAACCGATAGACCTGCGTTAATCGCCGGACGAATACCGGAGTTAAACAGGTTGGTTTCCAGGAAGATCTGACCATCGGTGATCGAGATAACGTTGGTCGGAACGAAGGCCGACACGTCGCCACCCTGGGTTTCAATGATCGGCAGTGCGGTTAATGAACCGGTTTTGCCTTTCACTTCACCATTGGTGAACTTCTCAACGTAGTCAGCATTAACACGTGCAGCACGCTCAAGTAGACGCGAGTGGAGATAGAAAACGTCACCAGGATAGGCTTCACGACCCGGCGGACGACGCAGCAGCAGAGATACCTGGCGGTATGCAACGGCCTGCTTGGACAAATCGTCATACACAATCAGCGAGTTCTCACCGCGATCACGGAAGTACTCACCCATGGTGCAGCCAGAGTAGGGAGCAAGGAACTGCATTGGTGCCGGGTCGGCAGCGCCAGCAGCTACGACGATAGTGTGTTCCATCGCGCCGTGCTCTTCTAACTTGCGCACTACGTTGGCAATGGTCGACTGCTTCTGACCAATCGCTACGTAAACACAGGTAACGCCTTTGCCTTTCTGGTTGATAATCGCATCGATTGCAATGGCAGATTTACCAATCTGGCGGTCACCGATGATCAGCTCACGCTGACCACGGCCGATCGGCACCATGGCGTCGATGGATTTCAAACCGGTTTGAATCGGCTCGTCAACCGACTGACGGGTAATAACGCCAGGCGCTACTTTTTCTACCGCATCGGTCATTTTGGCGTTGATGTCGCCTTTGCCGTCGATCGGGTTACCCAGCGCATCAACAACACGACCAATAAGCTCGGGGCCTACTGGCACTTCAAGGATACGACCAGTACATTGAGCGGTCATACCCTCTTCAAGCTGCAAATAATCGCCCAACACCACGGCACCAACGGAGTCACGCTCCAGGTTCAATACCATGCCAAAAATGCTGTTGGGAAATTCAATCATTTCACCAAACATCGCGTCTTCAAGACCGTGTATTTTCACGATACCGTCGGAGACGCTGACGATGGTGCCCTGATTACGGGCTTCAGATGCGACGTCAAGCTTTTCAATTCGCTGCTTGATGATGTCGCTGATCTCGGAAGGATTCAGTTGCTGCATGCCATGTCCCTCAGACTCAAGCGGTTAGCGCTTCGGAAAGACGGTTCAATCGACCACGTACCGAACCGTCAATGACGGTATCGCCAGCACGTAGGATGACACCGCCAATAAGCGACTTGTCTACCCGAGTAGTAATGGAGATTTCGCGATTCAGACGTTTCTTGAGCGCGTTTGCAAGTTTGGTCTTTTGCTTACTATCCAGCTTGTAAGCAGAAATAACGTTCACTTCAATACGCTGTTCATGTTCGGCACGTAGATGCTCGAACTGCTCAGCGATTGACTTTAGTGACGTCAATCGACCTTGTTCGGCTAAAACAACCAAGAAACGATGTAAAGCATCATCTTGCTCACCTGGCGTCATGTCAGTCAGCAAAGATACTTTTTTATCGTTCCCATATATTGGGTTGCCTAGCAAACGACGAACATCACTGTTAGCGACCACAACACCAAGGAAATTTAGCGATTGTGACCAGCTATCAAGTGCGTCATGATCACGCGCGTATTCAAACGCCGCTTTAGCGTAAGGACGAGCGACGGTCAGTAATTCCGCCATGATTCACCTCCTTACAGTTCAGCGGCAAGCTCATCAAGTAACTTGCGATGTGCTTGTTCGTCGACCGAAGCTTGTAGAACACGCTCGGCACCCATAACAGCAAGATACGAAACCTGAGCACGAAGCTCGTCTTTTGCACGGTTCAGTTCTTGATCAATTTCAGAACGGGCACTCGCTACTAGGCGCTCGCCTTCGGAACGGGCTTGCTCGCGGGCTTCTTCAATCATCTGGGCAGAGCGCTTATTGGCCTGCTCGAGAATCTGAGAAGCTTGCTCCTTGCTTTCACGCAGCGTTTGCTCTGCACGCTCTTGAGCAAGCTCAAGATCACGAGTAGCACGGCTCGCTGCGTCTAAGCCATCAGCAATTTTCTTCTGACGCTCATGAAGCGCATTGCTGATCGGAGGCCACACATACGTTATGCAAAACCAGACAAAGATCGCGAAGGCGATCGTCTGCCCAATAAGCGTCATGTTGATATTCACAGGAATGTACCTCTGACAAGTTCGTGGCGACCGGAGTTGAAACAAAGCCGAGCGGTTTCCCGCTCGGCTAGGCTGTCATTAACCGGCCACAACGAAAATTAGGTACATCGCGATACCAACACCGATCATCGGAACGGCGTCAAGCAGACCTGCCATGATGAATGTTTTAGTTTGCAGTTGGTCAGCTAGCTCTGGCTGGCGTGAAGTGTTGTCCAGTAATTTGCCACCCAAGATGGCAAAACCGAAGCCAGTAGTCAGGGCGCTAACACTGATCATGAAGGCAGCTGCAATGATTACGATATCCATGATGAAACTCCTAAATAGTGCGTTAAGTTCAAGGGTTAAGGTTAGGGGGTTTATTGCAAAGCGTTGCTCTTAATCAATGATGCTCGTGCGCAGCACTCAGATACACGATGGTTAATGTCGTGAAAATGAAGGCCTGCAACGATACCACTAAAATGTGGAAGATGGCCCAAGGCACATCCAGCATCCAAATGGCCCAGAACGGTAGCAGGGCAATTAGGATGAAGATAACTTCCCCGGCAAACATGGTGCCAAAGAGACGAAAGCCTAGACTGATGGGTTTAACCAGCAGGCCAACAATTTCAAGGATTAGGTTGAAAGGCGCCAGTAGCCAAGTATTAAACGGGGTGAGAGAGAGCTCTTTAGCAAACCCACCGATGCCTTTTACCTTGCAGCTGTAATAGATAATCATCAAGAACACACCGATGGCCATACCCAGTGTGGCGTTAATATCGGTTGTGGGGACTATCTTCATGTACTCAAAGCCGAGCTTGCCGAACATCTCTGGGAAATAATCGACCGGAATTAGCTTCAGGCTATTCATCAGCAAGATCCACATGAATAGCGTGACAGCGATTGGGCCAATGTTTTTATTTTGGCCATGAAAAGTTGAACGCGTCAGGCTTTCAATAAATTCAAAGACTATTTCAACGGCATTTTGTAATCCGCCAGGCACCCCAGTAGTAGCGACTTTTCCGGCCTTGTGGAAAATCCACAGGAAAAGTATCCCCATACCGATGGACCACCCCATGGTATCCAGGTGAATTGCCCAAAATCCCATTTCAACGGCTTCAGTAGACGATGATGCCAATGACCAGCCGTTGTCAGGGTGTTT
>SKHS01000128.1 GCA_007116835.1 Halomonas sp. | reverse complement strand
CTGCTCGCGGCCTGATCTTCTAGGCTAACTGTGTCGCGGGTAATCTCAACGATTTGTGAGCGGGTCATATCCACCGCTTGAGCGGGTACCACGTCAAGGCGCACCACAGAGCCCTTCGGGCCACGAATCAGGTCGACAACGTTGTCTAGGCGCATGCCGACCACATTAACCATGTCGCCATCCTCTTGGCCAACGGCGATAATCCGATCGGCAGGTTCAAGTACGCCAGCGCGGTCAGCGGGGCCGCCGGGAACCAGGCTGGATACTTTGACGTATTCACTGTCGGCTTGCAGCAGAGCGCCAATTCCCTCAAGTGATAGGCTCATTTGAATATCAAATGATTCACTTTGGCGAGGGGAGAGGTAGCCAGTATGAGGGTCGATAGTGCTGGCAACTGCCGACATAATGAGCCCGAAAACGTCTTCGGACTCAGCTTGGCGCAGGCGTGATAACTGGCCTTTGTAACGCTGACGCAGATTATTTTCGATCTGCTCGTCATCTTGGTCGGTTAAGGCGAGTGTCAGTGCGTCGTTTTTGAGCCGTTTGCGCCATAGCTCGTCCAGTTCGCTTTCGCGGGTCGCCCACGGGCTGTCTTCACGGTCTACTTCCAGGCGCTCGTCGCTTTCAAATTCAAATGATAGGCCCTCATCCAAGCGCTCCAGTAGCCACTCAAGGCGAGCGCTATGTCGATCATTGAGGCGATTGTAAAGCGCGAAAGCATCGTCAAGCTCTCCACTGAACAGCGCCTCGGCCATGGCGCGTTCCAAATGACGGTAGGGCTCGATATCGCGGCTTAACAGGTAGGAGCGTTGACCATCGAGGATGTTTAAATAGCGCTGAAAAGCATCCTGAGACCATTGTTCGTCAAAGTTAGTATCAGCATAGTGTCCATAGCGAAGTGAATCCGCAATTTCCACCGCTGCTTGGCGTTGTTCGTCGGTCGGCGCAATTTGTGCCAGTGCTGCTGGGCTGGTAATAACCAGCATGACGGCAAATGCGACCGAGCGCGAAAGCGTTGCAAACAAGCTCATCAGTCAAGCTCTCCCGGATTTGTGTACACTATCTTCTTCCCTAGACACGCAAATAGCCTATGAGTTGCATAGGCCGAGGGAGCATTGTAGCAGGTCATTTAGCCTGTGAGACTCAATCATTAAGGTTATGAGGATTTCTATGTCCAAGGCTTTCAACGCAGAACGTTTAGCCAGGCTGTGTGACTTCTTGCATCAGTCGCCTACGCCATGGCATGCGACCCGCTGTATGGCAGAGCGTTTGCAGCAGGCAGGCTTTGAGCGTCTTGAAGAGACAGTAAATTGGCAGCTTGTGCCAGGAAAGCGCTATTACGTTACGCGTAACGACTCATCTATTATTGCGTTTCAGTTGCCGGCCGGAAAACTAGCTAGCCTACGCATGCTGGGGGCGCATACGGATAGCCCTGGGCTGCGTTTGAAACCTAATGCCACGCAGTATGCCGCGGGTTGGTTGCAGTTAGGTGTGCAGTTGTACGGGGGAGTGTTGCTAGCGCCTTGGTTCGATCGCGATCTTGGCTTGGCAGGCCGCGTTCATGTACGCCACGCTGACGGCCATTTGGAAAGCGTGCTGTTAAATGTTGATCGCCCCATCGCGATGATTCCCAGCTTGGCGATTCATATGGATCGTGACGTAAATGCGGGGCGGGAAATTAATCCTCAAACCCAAATGTCGCCGGTACTCATGCAGAGTGATAGTGCACAGCTTAGCGACCTGTTGGCCCAGTGGTTAGAAGAGCAGCATGGTCTGCGTGCCGTTGAAGTGGTCGACTTCGAGTTAGGGTTTTACGACGTTCAGCCGCCGTCGCTGGTGGGCTTGCAGCATGAGCTTATTGCGAGTGCGCGATTGGACAACCTGTTGTCATGCTTTGTCGGGCTGGAAGCGCTGCTAGCGTGCGATGCCAGCCAAGGTGCGGTGCTAGTGGCCAACGATCATGAAGAAGTGGGTAGTGCGAGTGCCTGTGGTGCCCAGGGGCCATTTTTGGGCGACGTTTTGAAGCGCTTGAATGCCCAGGTGGGGGGTGCTACGGAAGAGTCGTTAATTCAGCTGATTCAGTCGTCGCTGATGATTTCTTGTGATAACGCCCACGCTTTGCACCCTAATTTCCAGGACAAGCACGATGAGCGTCACGGCCCTGCTATTAATGGCGGCCCAGTTATCAAAGTGAACGCCAATCAGCGTTATGCAACTAATAGTGTGACCGGGGCGCTGTTCCGCGATGTATGTCGCGAGGCGGAAGTGCCGGTTCAGTCGTTTGTTACCCGGGCAGATATGGGGTGTGGTAGCACGATTGGGCCAATTACGGCCACGGAGATTGGCGTACCGACCCTTGATGTCGGGCTCCCGCAGTGGGCCATGCACTCTATTCGTGAAACGGCGGGAACGCGAGATGTTGATTATTTGACCGCGGCGTTAACCGTATTTTTAAACCGTGCTGAGTTGCGCTGAGTGTTGCGCTGACGAAAAAGCCCCGCTGACAGTGTCAGCGGGGCTTTAAAATTCGTTTGGTGGCTACGCCCTGATTTGAACAGGGGACCCCATCATTATGAGTGATGTGCTCTAACCAGCTGAGCTACGTAGCCGTTCAACGGGGGCGAATATTACTCAGTGATTCGCCGCCCGTCAAGTGTTTCTTTTTTCTTATCGAACGGTTGTCTGCCAAATAGTTGCTTATCAGACGTTAAAGCGGAAGTGGATAACATCGCCATCTTTCACGATGTAGTCCTTGCCTTCTAAGCGCCACTTGCCAGCATCCTTAGCACCCTGCTCACCGTTAAGTGAGACAAAGTCTTCATAGGCAACGACTTCGGCGCGGATAAAGCCTTTCTGGAAATCAGTATGAATGACGCCTGCGGCCTCCGGGGCGCTGGCACCCTCTTTGACTGTCCAGGCGCGCACTTCTTTAACGCCAGCAGTGAAGTACGTTTGCAGACCAAGTAGGGCGTAGCCTGCACGAATAACGCGATCAAGCCCTGGCTCTTCCATGCCCATTTCAGCCAGGAACATGCTGCGTTCTTCGTCATCAAGTTCGGCAATTTCAGCTTCTAGCTGGTTACATACCGGCACGACGGCGGCACCTTCTTCTGCCGCAATCTCGTTAACGATATCGAGGTAGGGGTTGTTCTCAAAGCCATCTTCGTTGACGTTGGCAATGTACATAGTGGGCTTAAGGGTTAAGAAGCCAAAACTTTTTACCTGGCGTTTTTCGTCTTCATCAAGACCAAAGCTGCGCAGCGGCATACCTTCCGCAAGGTGCGGCTGGATGCGATCAAGAATGGCCTTGGTGGCAGTGGCGTCTTTATCGCCGCCTTTCACCGAACGCACTAGGCGCTGGCTGGCTTTTTCGACGGTGTCTAGGTCAGCAAGCGCCAGTTCTAGGTTGATGGTTTCAATATCTGCCCGTGGGTCTACCTGGTTGGCAACGTGAATGACGTTGTCGTTATCAAAGCAACGCACTACATGAGCAATGGCTTGGGTCTCGCGAATATTGGCCAAGAACTTGTTGCCCAAGCCTTCGCCCTTTGAAGCCCCGGCAACTAAGCCTGCAATATCGACAAACTCCATCGTAGTCGGCAGTACTTTTTGCGGCTTGACGATTTCTGCAAGCTTTTCCAAGCGCGGGTCAGGCATGGGTACAATGCCTACGTTGGGCTCAATGGTGCAGAAGGGAAAGTTTTCTGCATCAATGCCGGATTTAGTCAGTGCATTGAAAAGTGTTGATTTGCCTACGTTGGGCAGGCCGACGATACCACAGTTAAAGCCCATAAATTGCTTCCTGGCCGCTAAGGCTGTGCCGCTAAAAGCGGTTGCCTAAGTTAAAAAAGGGTGTGTAGCTCTATTTTACGCTATGTAGGCGGTTCATGGCTTTGGCCCAGTCGCCTGACACTACCAAGGGAAGGGTGGCTAGGCACTCATCCAAAGCGCGCTCAATAGCTTCTCGCTCACTTTTCCCTGGCCGTCCAAGGACATAGTTAACGACTTGGTGTGCTTCGCCGGGGTGGCCAATGCCAACCCGCACGCGATGAAACTGCTTTTGATTGCCTAGCGCGCTGATAATATCCCGCAGACCGTTGTGGCCACCGTGACCACCGCCTGTTTTGTAGCGTGCTTGCCCTGGCGGTAGGTCAAGCTCGTCGTGAGCGACCAGTAAATTGTCAGGGGTAAGCTTGAAGAACTGGGCGAGCGCCGCAACGGCAGCGCCGCTGCGATTCATGAAGGTGGTGGGGTTAAGTAGGTGCAGTTCATGGTCGCCCAGGCGGGCTTTGGCATACAGGCCTAAAAACTTTTTTTCGGGGCGTAGCTCTGTATGCGCACTGCGCGCAATGGCATCTACTAGCCAAAAGCCTGCATTGTGACGTGTTGCATCGTACTCTGCACCGGGGTTGCCCAGGCCAATAATGGCCGTTACCTGGCTCATTTTCCCACCTCCAAAAAATTTCTAGGAGAAATTTTTGACGTTGTGTCAGATCGCAAAAAAAAATCAAGCGCCGAAGCGCTTGATTTTATCATCCCCAGGGCACGCGAGCATGCCCTGGGAGGTGCTGAAAAGCATCAGCTGGTCGCACCTCTAGCAATGCTTATTAACCATTGCTTACTCAGCGCTGGTGTCTTCTTCACCTTCACTGTCGCCTTCTTCTTCATCACCGCCACGTACTTTCACTTTGGTGATGCTCAGAATGGCGTTGTCATGCTCTTCACCGTGTGACAGGTCAACAGACGTCACGCCAGCTGGCAGAGCTAGGTCAGACAGGTGAAGGGTAGTGCCCAGCTCGACGTTGCTGATGTCAACTTCCAGGAAGTCCGGAAGATCTTTCGGCAGGCAGCTGATAGCGACTTCATTGGCCAGGGTGTGCAGTTCGCCACCTTGATCTTTGATACCAACACACTTCTCTTCACCAATCACGTGCAGCGGCACGTTGATGGTAATTTCGTGGGTGGCGTCAACGCGCAGGAAGTCAGCGTGTGTCAACAGAGGCTTGAACGGATGGCGCTGCAGGTCACGCACAACCACTTGCTCTTCGGTACCGTCGACCACTAGCTTGATGACCGAGGAGAAGAAAGACTCATCTTCAATCGCTTTGTAGAATGCAGTTTTTTCTACAGAGATAGACTGAGCGCCTTTCTCACCGCCATAAACAACGGCTGGCACTTGCTGGTTCGCACGACGCAGGCGGCGGCTCGCACCTTTCCCCAGGTCGTTACGAACGGTAGCTTTCAGGATAAAATCAGACATTTAATTTGCCTCTTAGTTTAAGTAAGGAAATGCCGCCGCC
Organism: Halomonas sp.; assembly: GCA_007116835.1. Lineage (GTDB taxonomy): Bacteria > Pseudomonadota > Gammaproteobacteria > Pseudomonadales > Halomonadaceae > Vreelandella. The sequence goes on along the minus strand of SKHS01000128.1, from coordinate 3,594 downwards.
CGCGACCAGACGACGACATTCCCAGGGCCCCGGCAGGGGGCTATGACGTCAGGCGTTTAGTGGAACATCGCGCTGACGGATTCTTCGTTGCTGACTCGGCGGATGGCTTCCGCTATCAGGCCGGCAACGCTCAACTGGCGAATTTTTCCGCTTCGACGGGCAATGTCTGAAAGCGGAATAGTGTCGGTCACGACAACCTCGTCCAGTACAGAGTTGGTGATATTGTCGACCGCTGGGCCAGACAAAATCGGGTGTGTTGCGTAGGCAACAACACGTGCAGCACCGTGTGCTTTTAGCGCTTCACCGGCTTTGCATAGCGTGCCTGCGGTATCAATCATGTCATCGACGACGACACAGGTGCGATGTTCAATTTCACCGATGATATGCATCACATGAGCCTGATTGGCCTGGGGGCGACGCTTATCAATAATGGCTAAGTCAGCGTTTAGCTGCTTAGCAATCGCACGTGCGCGTACAACGCCGCCAACGTCAGGTGACACCACGACTAGGTCGTCATAGTTCTGGCGCTCGATGTCGTCTAGCAAAATGGGTGAACCGTAGACGTTATCAACCGGTACGTCGAAGAAACCTTGAATCTGGTCAGCGTGCAGATCCATGGTCATCACGCGGTCAACGCCTGCTTTTACCATCATGTCAGCGACGACTTTCGCTGAGATGGGAACGCGGGCGGAGCGTACGCGACGATCCTGGCGAGCATAGCCAAAGTAAGGAACTACTGCCGTAATACGGGCAGCCGAGGCGCGACGCAGGGCGTCGACCATCAGGATCAGTTCCATTAGGTTATCATTCGTGGGGGCACAGGTGGATTGTAGGATGAATACATCCTTGCCACGCACGTTCTCATTGATCTCGACCGCGATTTCGCCGTCGCTAAATTGACCCACCGTAGCATTACCCATACGGCTGTCTAAGCTCTCGGCAATCTTTTGAGCGAGTTCGGGGTTGGCATTCCCGGTGAAAACCATCAATTTTGACACGCGCAGCCACCTTTGCAGTGTTGGGGATCAGGGGAGAAAACGCAGATCATAATTAGGTTGGCTGGGGTACCAGGATTCGAACCTGGGAATGCCGATACCAAAAACCGGTGCCTTACCACTTGGCGATACCCCAGCATTAGACCTAATGCGATGAACGGGCGCTTTCAGCAGCCCAGAGCATCTTGTAGGGGGGAGGCGTTGAGCCCGCGTGCTACCCAAGAACGCCAGTGCTGATTGGCGAGGTCGGCGACAGCTTGTGCGGCATGCTGTGAATCGAAAGCCGCAAATAAACAAGCGCCGGTGCCGGTCAGCTGGCTAGGTGCATACTGCGCGAGCCAGTCAAGGGCTTCCGCGATCGGCGGATAGCGTTTTTTGACGACGGCTTCGCAGTCGTTGCGCCACTCTGGCGCTCCCCCCTGCAGTGCGCGCGCCATAGTAATGGGGAGGCTGTCGCGTGTCAATTCTGAGTCTTGGAAGATTGCAGGCGTGGAGACGTTAACGTTGGGGTGAATGACGACAAACCATGGGGTGTCCAGAGCAACTGAGGTTAGCTTTTCACCGACGCCTTCCGCCCAGGCGCTGTGGCCGTGGATAAATACCGGCACATCGGCACCTAAGGTTAATCCCAGCTCAGCAAGCTTGGCGTTGCTTAAGCCAAGTTGCCATAGGTGGTTTAACCCGACCAGCGCAGTGGCAGCATTGGAGCTTCCTCCTCCAAGGCCGCCACCCATGGGTAGCTGTTTGTTGATAGTGATAGAGGCACCCATAGGCGTACCGCTCACTTGTTGAAGTAAGCGAGCGGCCCGCACCACTAAGTTATCTTCCTGGGCGACCCCGTTTATTTGATGCGTCAGAGTAATAGCACCCTCATTGCTTGGGGTGAAGCTGAGTTGGTCGCATAGGTCGATCAGTTGAAAAATGGTCTGTAACTCGTGGTAGCCGTCTTCACGACGGCCCACGATGTGCAGCATACGATTTAACTTAGCAGGCGCTGGCAGTGTGACTGATAACGAGGCGGTAGGCATGCAGGCTCACTATTCCCTTATGACGTGCGGCTGGAAGCTTGCCACTGATTGACGACCAGGGTGATACGCACCTCGCCATAGGTCATTACCAGGCGGCGGGGGAGCCACATATCGTCAACCTGTTCCCAGTCGCGGTAGTCGATTTCCCAGCCATCTTGTTGAAGAAAACTCGGGAAGCCCAGTTCATCTGTTTCCAACTGGTAGCTGGCATGATCCCCTGGCAGGCCACGCACCCAGTCGGGCATGGCGCTTACGGGTAGAGCCCAGCCTAGCTGCTCTTCCATCAGCGCTTCGGGGGTTTCTGCTTCAAACCGGCCGTCACTATTGGTGAGCGAAAAGCGCCCCTCGCGACCTTCTAGGACGTTACGGCCACCCCCGAAAGGTCCGCTGATGAGCATACGGAAGTAGTGTGGGTGTTGATTCCAGTCGAGGTTAGCGCTGGTGTTTTCCTCGGGGGTTCGAAGTCCCGCTTTACCCACCAGTGTCCAGGTGTCAAACGCTTCAACGTCTGCTTGCTGGCGATCCCACTGGCCTGCCTGTCGGCCACCTTCATCAATCGGGGCTTGGCTGGCACAACCAGCAAGGGCGAGTAGTAAGGTGCTGATTGCCCATAAGCGGAGGGTTCGGGAAGATAACGTTAGTCGGTTCGTGGTTAGGGTCAACATATACAGAACTCCATGTTATTGCAGCGTAAACGTATTCACTATAAACAGTGGGGGGTTAGGGCGTGCTTGGCGGCGTTAGTTCAGGATGGCGTTCAAGTAAATCATCGATTTGTGGATGATGGTTGACGCGTAAGAGAATTCGCTTGATCACTTGCCGTGCTTCATCGCTACGTCCTAATGCATGGAGCACCTCTGCTAGATGGGCACCAATTTCTTGGTCTGGCATTTGCGCGTAAGCACTTTCTAGCCAAGCGAGCGCTTCTTCTGTTTTGCCTAGGCGAAAGTAGACCCAGCCCATGCTGTCGAGTATTGCTGGGTTGCTAGGGTCCGCTTCGTAGGCGCGCTCAATAAGGTCGCGAGCCTCCTCAAGTCGGCCCGGCACGTTAAGGTCGGCCAGCGTGTAACCTAACGCATTAAGCGCATCGGCATTATTCGGGTCGATGTGTAAAATTTGGCGGAGATCTTGCTCCATGCCTGCAATGTCACCCATTTCCCAGGCACGCATGGCGCGAAGGTAAAGCAGGCTTGTGTCGTCAGGTGTGCGTGTAATTTCTCGGTTGAGAAGATTGGTTGCATCTTCATGCTGATTGAGCTCGTCTAACAGCTGTATTTCCAACATCACAAGCTGGTCGAAGTAGGCGTCATGGCGCATGCGCTCAATTCGCAGCATGGCGCGGGCATCTAGCAGGCGGTCATTGTCGATGAGCATGCGCGCAGCAGCGGCGCGGGCAGGCAGGAATTCGCTGCCGTCGCGCACTTGCCGGTAATAGAGTAGCGCGTTATCCACTTCGCCCTGGGACTGAGCAATCGCCCCCAGTAGGAAATAAGCAAGGTCAGGAACCGTTGGCTGACCGATAAGTGGTTGCAATAGCCGAGAGGCAGGGGCGTCGTGGCCCTCTTCTAAGT
>SKHS01000282.1 GCA_007116835.1 Halomonas sp. | reverse complement strand
TTGAGCCGTGCCGGTTTGCCCTGTCACGTAACATAGCAACTTGTGGTGTTCGATAACGCTCTCTTCCTGTTCGGCATATGATAAGAACTTCTCCCGCAGCAACACGATGTCAGCGTTCAAATGCAGAGTTAATTCCACGCTTCGATAGAGCTTACTGCTCTTAACCGACAGGTTTTCAAAAGGCCGGGAAACAAAGTACGTTACCGGCACGATGAGCCGCCGCTCATCCCACACGCGTAGCCGAATAAACGTATAGAAGATGCCTTCAACGTAACACCACTGGTCTTCAAATATCACCAGATCGCCAATGCGTATCGGCTTGGCAAGCGACAGCTGAAACGACGATAGAATATTTCCCAGCATCGCTTGACCCGCGATACCCACCAGCACTGCCAGCACACTGGCCGAAGCCAGCAGCGAAAGGCCCAGCGTCTCGAAAAGCTGAATTTGGCTCAGTACGTAAACAGACGCCGCAATAACGGTTACAAGAATAATGACGCGACGTATTGCGTAAAGCGAGGTTAACAGCCGTCGCTGATCCTTGGGTTTGGTGTCATCAATTTCCCCCACTAAGCGCCGCGTTAAACGCAACATAATAGTGTCGACCAACCTTAGCGCAATGGTACCTGCGCCCCAAGCCATCACCGCGATCAGCAACACGCGGAATGTGGTGGTCGCAATGGCGGAAAACGACACCACGTATTCCAGCAGCGTTTGGGTTACCAGTGACATCACAATTAACGCCACAGGAACGCCAATTTGGTCTGCAAAAATGGTAGAGATGCCAGAGGGCAGGAAGCGAGCAACTAGCCCTACCAAATAATAAGTCGCTACGCCCACCAAGCCAATGGTGAGCAAAAAGATAGGAATCGCCAGCCATTCCCAGATTTTTAGCATACCAAACGAAGACTTCAATCGTTCGGGAACATAGCGTTCTAACATTGAGGGCCCATACTCTTCGTATAGCAGTGGAATAGATGACACGCTCTCAGACATCACCAGCCACACAGGGTCTTCTTCGCCCACACGGTAGCGGCCCAAACGAACATCGTAGGCTTGCCCTTTTACCTTCAGTGCCGCTAATTCGATATTGTGGCGCGGCTCGCCTGCTTGTGGGTTCTGCCCAGAAGGGTCTTCTATGGCAGCATCCTGGCGTCCGGACATGTTAGAGGCATCCAACCACTCGCCGCGCTTTAAGACCTCCGCCAGCTGCATCGCCAACTGGGCACCCCGAGCTTGCTGCTCGTCTGGGTCGATATCGTTAAGGTTAAGCACATGCGCTGCAGCAGCATAGTCCTCATCTTCGGTCAATGTCAGGAAACTGCGAATCGTTTCCCGTGGCGACATACGACTGACCTCGTCAGGCACCTCACCTAGCCCTGTATTAAGGTCATCGATAGCTAACCACCGCTTTTCCTCGTTCTCATTTCCTTGAGTTTGCGCCATGCCGAGACTGGAAAACACCAGAGTGAAAACCAGCACTAACCACACGGGCCACGAGCTGTTTTTTTTCATACTTGCCTTGTCGTCAAAGTGAGTCAATGCACCATTCACTAACCGGCGGGCATTGCCGCCAGCACCACGCTAAGCGCAGCGCATCCATGTCAGTGGCTGAACAAAGTACAGACTACGTTCATCAATCAAGCAAGCATCGACTGTTCCAGCACTGCAACACTGAGTCTCAGCCACGCCATCTATTACTTGCCTCTCCTAACGCGTACTCTTCTTAACCAGCAACGTACTCTTTGAGGAGAAACGATGAAAACGTTAGTAGGTGTTACCAGCGCCCCACCCGCCCATTGGGTTGGTGACGGCTTTCCAGCGCGTTCACTACTCTCCTATGGCCCGCGTTCTGAACAGTTAAGCCCTTTTCTGCTGCTGGACTACGCAGGCCCTGCAGACTTCACCCCCACGACGCGACCACGCGGTGTCGGCCAGCACCCGCACCGAGGTTTTGAAACGGTCACGATTGTCTATCAAGGGGAAGTGGCGCACCGAGACTCAACGGGCAAAGGCGGCGTGATTGGCCCAGGTGACGTGCAGTGGATGACAGCGGGTGCGGGTATCCTGCATGATGAGTTTCATTCGCCCGCGTTTACAGAGCAAGGCGGCACACTCGAGATGGTACAGCTGTGGGTAAATTTACCCGCCAAAGACAAAATGGCCACGCCGGGCTATCAGGCAATTTTTAATTCCCAGATTCCTGTAGCAGCATTACCTGATCACGCAGGTAGCGTGCGCGTAATCGCCGGTAACTATATTGATGGCAACCGCGCCGCCCATTCGGGGCCAGCACAAACGTTCACCCCGATGAATGTCTGGGATGTGCAGTTAAAAGAGGGCAGTAAAACCACGCTAACACAGCCAAGTGGGTGGACAACCCTGCTAGTCGTGCTAAAAGGCACGCTGCAAATCAATGGCGAAGGAGCAGTAGGCGAAGCACAAGTAGCCCAACTATCCCGCGATGGTGAAACCTTTACGCTTGACGCGAGTAGTGATGCCACCTTATTGCTGTTAAGCGGAGAACCGCTTAATGAGCCAGTGGTTGGTCATGGCCCGTTTGTGATGAACAGCGAACGTGAAATTATTGAAGCAATCGAAGACGTTAATCGTGGCCGCTTTGGCCAGATGCCAGACTGATCGTCTTCGCTATTCATTGCGAAAGGTGGTGTTTTTAATTGCGAAAGGTGATGTTTTGCCAATACAGGTCTCACCTTTCCATCTCTCCTAAGCGATTTAGCGACTCATCATACAGTGCCACTAACAGCAGCTCGCCATGCTCATTGACTCGAAACTGACCATAGCGGGCGGGCTCAAAACGCTCGGCGTGGCCTTCTTGGAAAAAGAACGCATCCGTAGCGAAACGCACATCCCCATGACGCAATCGATAGCGTAAGCGCCTCTCGTCGTCGCCTAGCGGCGTGCCATCATCCAAACGCTGGAAGTGAGCGATGGAGGACTCATCCAGACGAACCACCACGCTTCCGTTGGCCACCGCTTGTATGGCATTGCTACCCGTTGCTTCCGCCGCGTGTCGATCAATCGCACGCTGCATGCGAATTCGGTCAGCCAGTGCGAAGCTCAGTGCCATGTAATCGCCCTGTATTAACGAACGCGGGTCAACCGGCGCGAGCTCCAAATAAACGATCTCACCATCAGCTAAATGCTGCTCTTTCTGCCAAATGGCCCAATTCACCACCGCCAGCACAAGAAGCGCGGTGGCAATAACGATCCAGCGGCTTCGCTTCGTATTAGCCCTCATGGGTCACTCCTTTCCGCAGGCTTGAGCGACCTTAACCACCGCCGCAACACCCAACGTAGCGCCAGCAGCACACTGCCCATCACGAACAGCAGTAACGCCTTTATTAACAGCGTGACATCCAGCCAGTAGTAATAACTGCTAACCGCCATCAGTAACAGCAAAACGCCGCTCGCCATCAGCTGCCGATGGCTAATGGCGAATCCCAGCAACAGCAGCGTCATGCCTGCGCCAAACCCCGGCATATAAACCGAGACCATGGCCATGAGTGCTACCGCGCCATAAATCACTAGGCGTTGTGCGGTGGCAAGTGGGGAGTGCTGACGCACTGCCTGGTGAATCACGCCCAATAATGCCAGCGCCACCAAAACAGTGCCCAACCAACTGGCGAGCCATGGGCTCAACCACTGAGCGCTAGAAGCGTAATACCAGGCAAGCTGGCCTGCGTACGCCTGCCCCTGTAGCATCAGCAAGCCCACTAACAAACCAGCTCCCCATGCCTGAACCACGCCTATACGCTTAGGCCAACGATATTCATTCAGCCAGAGCAGCGTAAGTACCAGCAACACAATCCCAAGAGCTACCTGCGCCAGCCCATTGGCTGCCAGCGCCATATAAAGCGCTAGGCTTGCCGCAAACGCAGCAAAACTGCGATGAACGTGGCTTGGCATAATGAGCGCCAGCGCACTCTGCAGTACCAGTAATATCCACCATAGGTGGGCGGTATCGTCCCACACTTCGACCACTGCCCAAGCCACTAGCAACTGCCCTGCCAAGCTAAACACCAGCGCCATGTGTTCAAGCACATCGCTTTGCGTTGTGCGTAGCAGAGCAAACGCTCCTCCTATCAGAATGCCCCCTACCACTAGGGAAGCCGCTGCGCTCTCGGCCACAAAAATCACGCCCATGGCGATAAAGCCCAACAAAAATAGCGCCGCCAACCAGCCAGAAAACGCCTGCAGTGCCCGCACAAACCAAGGTGATTCCAGCGGTGCCGTTGATGAAGGCTCGTTGAGCACAACTCCCGCTTGGGCTAGCCGCTGTTTGAATGCATCAACGGGGCGATTCATAACGTTACCTTTGCGTTTAATCGCTTCAACCACGCCACCGAAAGCGCCCCCATCGCGAAGACAGCACCCGCGACTATCAGCAGACTCTCAGCGTGCCAGGTTTCCCAAAACACATAACGAACCAGCAGTACTGTCGTCACCGTCATTGCCGAAACACAGCCACCCGCCAGCATAAACACATCAAGCCGCCAGTGGCGGTAAACGCCATACAGCGCAGCCAGCCACAACGGGTACATCACCATAATCGGCGCGCCCCCTTGGTTTTCCCCGACGGCCCATCCCGTCATCAGCAGCGTCATTGGCACACCGCCCCCAAGTGCCAACAGACAAATCGCCCAGCGTCCTGGCCATCCTCGTCGCTGTGCGCCCCACTCCCACACACTCTGCGCAGCAATATTGATGAATACAATTCCCCACAAGCCAGCATCACTGGTGATAAACACACTGCCAAAGATGCCACCCCAGGTGCTTATGTAGAGCCATACTGCCAAATTCAAAAGCCCAATCCACAGCACCCACAAGGCATCAAAGCGCGCTACCCACACCCAAGGCAGTGCGAGCAGCGCCCAAATGAAGAACAGCTGCCACGGATCAGCGCCGGTTTGGTATACCTGACCAACCAGCCCCAACAGTACCCCCACCAACAGAAACGCCGCGGTTAGTGCCACTCGAAAAAGCAACACGCTAGCGCTGCCCCACACCGCGATGCCCACCGCCAACACCAGAGCGGTTTGCACTAACGCAAAGCGTGGCAGGCGGCCCATATCCGACCAATTGAAAGCCACAAAAAACAGCACCGCACAGGCCACTGCCAAGCTACCTAACCACAGCAACAGCCGGTCGACCAGCTGCACCCAGGCACGAGGCGACGGGTGCAGCCCAGCCACTTTAACCGCTAACGGCACTTGCTCAGGCGGTATCACTCCCTGCGCAATTAACGAAATAAGTTTCCGGCGTATAGTGGTCATAGTCGCTCTCCTTGCTGAAAAACGTTGTCACTGACATCACCTAATCGCTCGCGTCCCGTGACACATTTGTGATCTTTGCGCGATACACTCTATATCACCCCGTGACGACCCTGTAATGGTGTACACCGAAGATAATGCGACGACCTATGACACGAAACGTACTGATTATTGAGGATAGCCCTGGTATTGGTGAGCTCGTCCGCATGCATGTGGCCGAACTTGGCATGACCCCCACCCTTTGCGAGCGGGGTGACACCGGGCTGGCGCGTTTTCGTGAAGGGGGCATCGATCTTGTGGTGCTCGATCTGATGCTGCCTGGCCTGGACGGGCTATCCATTTGCCGCGCAATTCGCTCTGGCCCAGGCTACGTTCCGGTACTGATGCTAACGGCTAAAAGCACAGAGCTTGATCGGGTGCTGGGCCTGGAAATGGGAGCCGATGATTACCTCACCAAACCCTTTAGCGTGGCGGAGCTGTCTGCAAGGATAAAGGCCATATTCCGGCGTGTGGATGCCATGGCATCTGCCTCAGCCACGGAGCCCAGCGAGCAAGCGTTATTCACCAACGGGCTGCGCATTGATCCGCTGCGTCGGCGGGTGTTTATAAAAGATCAGCCTGTCGAGCTTACCGCGCGGGAGTTTGACCTGCTGTGGCACTTTGCCAATCATCCTGGGCAGGTGTTTAGTCGTGCTCAACTGCTCGACACCGTATGGGGGTATAGCCACGAAGGGTACGAGCATACCGTCAATACTCATATCAACCGTCTACGGGGTAAAATCGAAGCAGACCCCGCTCACCCAGAGTTTATCCAGACGGTTTGGGGGGTGGGCTATCGCTTCCGCGAGTAAATTATGCTGAAAACCCTCTATACCCGACTGGCCTTTGGCTTATTTTTACTGCTGCTGGTGGTTGGCCTGCTATACAGCTTTATTAGCCTCTATTCACTGCGTGAATACAGCGCCTCCGTTAGTCAGGCGTTGCACCAGAATTTGGCCAAGAATTTGGTATCAGACCGACATTTAGTCCACGACGGGCAGCTTGACAGTAGCGCCCTAGAAGAACTGTTCACACTCTACATGGCTATCAACCCCAGCATCGAGATCTACCTGCTAGGGTTGGATGGCACCATCCTCTCTTACTCTGCAAATCCAGCGAACATCAAACGCAACCGGGTCTCGCTGGCTCCCATACGCAGGCTGATGGAGGACATGAGCCTTTATCCGATACTTGGCGATGATCCACGCAGCCATGATCGGCAAAAAGTTTTTTCCGTTACCCCAGTGCCAACAGCAGACAACCCAGAAGGATACCTTTACGTGGTGTTGCGGGGCGAAGAGTACGACACCGCAGAAACCATAGCCCGTGGCGCTAAAGTACTGGAAATGAGCGCCTGGGCGCTGCTAGTTAGCCTAGCGGTGGCGATGGTCGCGGGGCTGACTATTTTCCGCCTGCTGACCCGCCGCTTGAGATCGCTAACGCGGCGAGTGGAAGCGTTCGAAAATAGTGATATGAGCCAGCGCCCACCTAACGCTTGGCCCAACAGAGGGAACAGCAACAGCGGGCAGAACAAACGACCCGTGATACATGACGAGATCGACTATCTAGGCATTACCTTCGACGACATGGCTCGGCGGATTGCCAGCCAGATTGAGCAACTGACCGAAAAGGATACCCAGCGTCGCCGCTTGATTGCGCAGGTATCCCACGATCTGCGCACTCCGCTGGCGTCTATGCAAGGCTATATCGAAAGCCTGAAATTAAGACGTGACCGCCTTAGCCCACAAGAGCAGGATCGCTTTCTCGACATCGCCCTCAAAGAAGGCCGTCGTTTAAGCCGCTTGGTGGATGAGCTCTTCGAGCTTGCCGCACTTGAGGCAAGAGAGAAACAGCCGGTGCCGGAGCCCTTCCCGCTGGCAGAATTAGTCCACGATGTGGTTCAGAAGCACCACCAAACCGCGCAAGACAACCAACTAACGCTAACGCTGAGTGGAAATCCAGCATTGCCAACCGCCTATGCTGATCTCGCCATGACCGAGCGTGTGCTGGACAATTTGATCAGCAACGCCATTGCCTACAGCACCGCTGGCGGGCGAATCGACGTTGTGCTGAGTCAAACCGGCAGCAAACCACAGGTGTGCATACAAGACACCGGCCCTGGCATTGCAGAACAGGACCTGCCACATATCTTTGATCCGTTCTATCGCAGCGAGGCATCTGATAGCGCTGGCCATGCGGGGCTTGGGCTAGCCATTGCGCGCAGAATCATGACCCTTCAGGGGGGAGATATTGGTGTCGAAAACCTAGCCTCTGGCGGGGCATCCTTCTGCATACGGCTGCCCACCCTCCCATCCCATCCAACGTTATAAATACGTAATAACCTTGAGAGTTGGCTGTGATAACTCTCTTGCACACTGTTCATCGTATTCATTACACACGTTACCCATAGGTTTTCCCTAGTGGAGGCATCCAGTGCTTATCAAGATTGCCAAACCGAGTGACCTGCGCGAATCCGATGTAACGCCAGAATCTATCTACCTCTCTAGGCGGCGTTTTATGGGCGGTATGGTCGGCGTAGGCGCAGGGCTTGCCCTTTCCGGCAACATACATGCCAATGCCGATTATTCGGATGTTCCAGAAGGCGATGCGCCTACCTGGCTAAAGGAAAAAATCAGCGACACCCAGTGGCGAGCCATCACCCCCAGCGACCCCGCAAAAGATAAAATTGCCCCCTTTGATGACGCTAGCGGCTACAACAACTTTTTCGAGTTTGGCACCGATAAGCGCGACCCTGCTCGCCATTCAGGCAGCCTGGAAACCCAGCCCTGGAGCGTGGTGGTCGATGGCGAAGTGAATAACGGCGGGCGTTTTGCTCTTGAGGACTTCGCCAAGCCCTCGCAGTTTGAAGAGCGCATTTACCGCCTGCGCTGTGTAGAGGCGTGGTCGATGGTAATTCCCTGGCTAGGCATTCCCTTAGCCGAGGTGATTAAGCGCGCTAACCCCACCAGCAACGCCAAGTACGTGCGCTTTGAAACCCTGGTGGACCCAGCGCAAATGCCAGGCCAGCGCTCCTCGTTCTCGATAATCGACTGGCCCTACGTGGAAGGCTTGCGCTTAGACGAGGCAATGAACCCGCTAACACTGCTGGCGATGGGCATGTATGGCCGAGAGTTACCTAACCAAAACGGCGCGCCCTTACGGTTGGTGGTGCCGTGGAAGTATGGCTTCAAGAGCATTAAATCCATTGTGCGTATCTCGCTGGTGGAAGAACAGCCGATTAACTCTTGGCAGCAGATCGCCCCTAATGAGTACGGCTTCTACGCCAACGTTAACCCACAGGTTGACCACCCACGCTGGAGCCAAGCCACCGAGCGGCGACTACCCAATAGCCTCTTTCGCACTAATACCATCGACACCCTGATGTTTAACGGTTACGCCGATGAGGTCGCCGAGCTGTATGCGGGGTTGGATTTAAGGAAGCACTACTGATGGCACAGCGCGTATGGCTACTGTGGCGCGTAGGCGTGTTTTTGGCGGCGCTAGCACCACTGGTATTCTGGAGCTGGCAAGTAGCGATTAATGCTGCAGGCCCCGAGCCGGGGCGTTACCTACTGCTGAATATAGGGATTGGCGGGCTATGGATGCTACTCCTCACCCTCAGCCTTACCCCGCTCACCAGGCTAACCCGCTGG